>JACQVT010000507.1 GCA_016209665.1 Planctomycetota bacterium
ACCTGCTCGTGCTGCCCGAGTGCGCGTATCCGGCGTACCTATTGGGGTCCATCGAGTCCTACCGAAGCGGTGAACACCTCTCGAGTGACCAGTTCGTGACGTGGCTCGGTCGTCAGGCGGCCGATTACGGTGTGCACGTTGTGTGCGGTTACGTCGAGGACACAGGCGACGGCCTGTTCAACTCGGCCATCCTGCTGGGGCCCGATGGCCGTGTCATCGGCCGGACGCGCAAGCGCTTCCTGTGGCACGTCGATCATGACTGGTTCACGGCAGGCGATCAGATCGCCGTGTTTGAGACCGCGATCGGGCGGATCGGAGCGATCATCTGCGCCGAGGCCCGCGTGCCCGAAATCATCGCCACGCTGGCCGCCGGCGGAGCCGAACTGATCGTCATGCCCACCTGCTGGATCAACACCTCGCGGCAACCGGGCGAGTACTACAACCCCCAATCGGACTACCTGATCGAGGCCCGGGCCCGCGAGTTCGGCCTGCCGTTCGTGTGCGCCGACAAGTGCGGGCTGGAGATCACCACCGGCTACGTCGGACAAAGTTGTATCGCCGGCGCCGACGGGATCACCATCGTGCGGGCCCCCGCGGCGGGCGAGGCACTGGTGGTCTCGACCCTCGAACCGCGGCCGGCCCCGCCGCTGTGGATGAACGGGGCACGGCGAACGCGGTTGTTGGACCACCGCTCGACCACGTTGCCCGACCGCACGTCGCCGCGCCACGTGACCATCGCCGCGGTCTCGACGGCGTTCGCGAATTCGCAGTTCACGGGCGGCATGGGCGAGTCGCTGTTCAATCCGCTGCGACAGCAGGGCGTCGACACCCTGATCGCCAACATGCCGCTGGAGGCGACCGCGGAGCGCTTGACCATGCTGGCCCGGGCGTTCGACATCCACGCGGCGGCGTTTCCGTTGCGGACGGACCTCATGGACCTCGGCCCGGCCCGCGTGGGGTGCATGGCCGGTCAATGGCTGCGGTCGTTCGCGCCGGCGCGGGTCCTCGCGCTGGACGGCGCGGAGGTCCTCGTCTATTTCGACGCCGCCGACCTGACCCTGCTCCGCACGCGGGCCCTCGAGAACCGCGTGTTCGTGGTCGGCGTGGACGGGGAAGCCAGCGCGATCATCGGTCCCGACGGCGGCATTCTGGCCGACGGCACGGCCCAGACCGCCGCCATCGCCCGCGTGGATCTCGCCGAGGCATCCGACAAGCACGTTGCCCCCCGCACCGACATCTTCGCCGAGCGGCGCGTCGGTCTCTATCGGTTCTGAGTGTCATGGCGGCCGATTATCGAGAGCCGCCGCACAGGTGCAAAGACCGCCTTGACAGGGCTGTCTCGGCCCGGTCCAATGCACGCCGACCCTTGACGTGGGAGATCCTCACATGCAAACCCTGCAGATCGGCGTGTGCACGTGGTCGCTGGCGATTCCCGACTTGACCCAGACCCTCGCGGCGATCAAGGACAAGCTCCGGCTCGGCGTGATCCATCTGGGTTTCTTCGGCGAGTCCCACCCGGAGCCCAACAAGATCATCGACACGGTCAAGGCGAGCGGCCTGACGGTCAGCGCGGGCTGCGTCGGGTTCGCCGGCGAGGACTACTCGACCATCCAGACCATCGCCCGGACCGGTGGCTACCTGCCCGACGACGTGTTCGACGATCGCTTTGCCAAGACGCTGGCGGCGGCGGACATCACGGCCCGCCTCGGCTCGGACATGCTCAGCGTGCACGTCGGCTTCGTGCCCGAGGACCACGGCGATCCCAAGCACAAGGTGATGGTCGACCGCGTCCGCCGGCTGGCCGACGGCGTGGGCGAGCGCGGCGTCAAGCTGGTCATGGAAACGGGCCAGGAGTCGCCCGAGGAGTTGATGGCGTTCATGGACGAGGTGGGCCGGCCGAACCTGGGCGTGAACTTCGATCCGGCGAACATGATCCTGTACGGCATCGGCGAGCCGATCGACGCCGTCGCCCTGCTCAAGGAGCGGATCATCCACGTCCACATGAAGGATGCCGTCTGGGCCGCCAAGCCCCGCCTGGAATGGGGCGAGGAGGTCGTGCTCGGCACCGGCGAGGCCGACATCCCGCGCGTCGTCAGCAAACTGCGGGCCCAGGGCTACACCGGCACGCTGGCCATCGAGCGCGAGGCCGGCAACCAGCGCCTCGCCGACATTCAGGAAGCCATCACCCTGCTCAAGTCGCTGTTGGGATAGTCAACTTGTCGTTTGTTGAGACAGCGGATTACTCGCCGGGGATCCTGAGGCTCCTGTGGAGTTCGGCCGTCCGCGGGCGGTGAAGAGGCAGTCCGGAGGCAGTTTCTCGTGCAGGCGCAGGTGGATGGCGGTCCCGATGTAGAGGCTGGCGATGCACAGGCCGGTGGCGGCAATGAAGATCCAGGGCAGGTGGCCGTGCGTGCGGTGGAACAGGATTGGTAGTGCGATGGCGTTGGCAGCCAGGATCGGGGTCTGCCAGGCCCGCACGCGCCAGGGCCCGTTCATGAGGGCCGGTGCCGTCCAAGTCAGGATGAACACGATCACGTAGTTGATGGTCAGCGCGCCGAAGGCGACGGCGTAGCGCCAGTCGACCCGGCACCAGTCGACGATGCTCCACAGGATGTAGATCGGCGGGCCGGCGCGGCAGACGCCCTTGATAATCAGCAACCTGGCCAGAGCAGGGGAGAACTGCCGCACGGCGAATGCCCTCGAACCTTCACGGCGGCCGCGGCCCGCGTCGGAAACGCCGGCCGCCCTCTGGGCGCCCATCGTAGGACATGGTACAAGCCTGGACAACCATGTCCTCTGCGCGGCGCTGGATGATCCTCGTCTGTCTGGCCGTCAGCTTGGCGGTGGCGGTGGCGGGCTGCGGTTCGATCACGCCGACGAACCTGGCGATCAAGGGCGGCACATGGGCCGCCAAGGAGCTGATCAAGAAGGAACTGAAGGAGCGCCGGCACGAGAAGGAGAAGTCCAGCCGAGCCGCCAGCCAGCCCGCCGAGTAACACGTTAGATCTGAACGTAAGCGCCGATGAATCATTATG
>JACQVT010000422.1 GCA_016209665.1 Planctomycetota bacterium
CGGCTGATCCGCGAGCCAGAACAGCGTGTTCAGCACCAGATCCACGTTCTCGGCCGGCGGCGGGTCGGTCTCCAGCGTGACCACCTTTTTGGCCTCCAGCCGCGGTACCGGCCGGGTGATGTAGCCGTCGATGAAACTGAAGCCCACGCCCATCACCACGATCTTGCTGCCCGTCTTGGTGTTCTCGCTTGTTTCGATGACCGAGAAGCCCTGGTCCATCACGTTGGGCCCCTTGGTGAACGTGCTGTCGCGCTGGCCCTCGCGCAGCACCTTGAAGATCCGCCCGATGTCCGGGTCGGCCCAGATGTCCGCCGCGCTGGTGGGCACCTCCAGCACGGGGCTGACGGTCACGCCGTCGGGCACTTGGTCGGCCTTGACCACCGGGCAGGCCTCGGCCATCAGCAACCGCCGGGCCTTGAGCGGCGCCCCGATCGGGTGGTCGGTGAAGTTGTTCAGCGGCATGAAGGTCCAGCCGATGATGTCGATGCCGAAACGCTCCGGCCGCTGCGGATCGCGCACGCCCCGGATCACCCGGTAGTCGAACTTCACGTCCAGGCCCCACTCATCGCGGAGCATGTCGCGGTAGACGTAGCTCGGCGGCGGCGCCCAAGGCGTCGGCCGGGGGGAGGCGTCCGCGATCGCCAGGAAGATGCCCCGTCCGTCCCTGGCCAGCACGTCCTTGATCTGCTTGAGTTCCTCGGGGCCGAACGACGGCGGCGGAGCCTGCTGCATCATGGGGTTCGGCGGTTGGGCCTCGGCCGGGGGCAGGAACACGTAGATCGGCCTGGTGCCCTCGTCGGGGGCCGGGGGCGGCGTCGGCTTCTTGGCGTCCTCACCCGGCCCGCCGGCCAGGTTCCAGTCCTTCACGCTGAAGTTGGCCTTGGTCAGCCGGTCCTTCAGCACGCTCAACTGGGCCAGCGGGATCGGGCCCGAGCTGCCCCGCTGGAACTGCCGCATCTGCGGCGGCGGCTCGGACTCGAACGCCACCAGGATCACCGTCGCCACCTTCTTGGTGTCGTACAGGCTGTTGATCGCGCTGGAGATCGCCCGGTCGCCGTCGAATACCCGGTGCAGCTTAGCCTTCTCCTCGCCCATCATCGAGGAGTCCGGGGCCGCCGCCGGCCAGACCTCATCGAACGGCACCACCCGCACCGACTTGTCGGTCTCCAGGACGACGATGTTGTCCTCCTTCATCCGGTCGGCGATCTCGTCCAGCTCCAGTTTCGGCAAGTCGTCGATCTTGGTGCCCACCTCGGTGAGCTGGGTAATGATGCTCTGGGTTTCCTTCGACTCGACGCCGGGCTGCGTGCTGGGCGCCGGGGCGGCGAACAGATCGCCCGACACACCCTTGGCCAGGAACTGCTTGCTGCCCTCATCGATCTTGCCCGCGTCGGCCAGCACCGAGTTGATCCGCTCGGACCACACGCCCAGCATCTTCTCGATCGGCCCCATGCCCTGCCGCAGCTTGAGCACCAGGTTCTTCTGCTCCAGCTCGCTGACCTGGGCCGGCTTTTCCAGCACCCGCCGCAGCACCTCGACCTGCGGGCCCACCTGCTGCGAGCACTCCTCCAGCAACCCGTGGGCCGGCATCGTCGTGTCGAAGATGGCCACCTGGACTCGCACGCTCCATCTGGGATGCTGCTCCAGGCCGGGGTTGTCCTTGACGAACGCGCTCACCCGGGTGTGCTCGTCGAACAGAAACTTCGACAAAGCGTTGGCCGCCTTGGCGTATTCCTTCAGGATCCCCACCGGATCGCCGGTCACGTCGCGGCTCTGCGCATCGCCCAAGGCCTTCTTCATATTCAGCAGCAGCCCCTGCAGCACAGCCAGGTTCTCCTTGGACTTGGCCGCAAAGTCGGAGTTCCCCTCGCTCAGCACCTGGACCAGCTTGTCGGTGTCCTTCACCCACGTCTGCACGCTCTCCAGGTGCTGTTTGAACGTGTCGTTGGACGACTTGATCTTGTTGTTGGCCTCCTGGTACCGCGGGATGCCCTCGCCCCGAACGGCGTCGTTGACCTCGCGGCGGACTTCCTCGAGGTCCTCGAGGTCCTTGCGCATGACCGCCTCGATGTTCGCCAGCGTGCTGAACCCGCTCAGCCACGAGCCGCCGCCCAACTGCTCCCTGGCCTGGCCCTGGATCCGTTTGAGCACCTCCTGGAGGCCGTTCCAGGTCTGCTCGGCCAGACCCAGGACCTCCTTGTACTTCTCGGAGGCCTCGCCGAACTTGCCCTGCACGCGGTCGCGCAGGGCCGCCCGCTCGTTGCCGCTGTGGAGGTGTTCGACGGCGACCGAACGCTTGAACTGGCCCATCTCCTCGAGATAGTCTTGGAGGCGCGGCAGGTAGTCCTTGCGATTGGACTCCGGCTCGTCCGACGTGTAGACCGTCGTGACGGTCAGCTTGCCGTCGACCTTGTCGAGAATGCTCTTGGTCCGCTCGCTCAGCCGGTGCGAGGCCAGCCCGCCCGCGAGGTCCTTGCGCTGGTTGTGACGGTGTCCCAGCAGGTTCACCGCCACCAGTACGACCACCGCCAGCAACACGACCACGGTCACGTTGGCGCCGAAGAACAGTCGGCGAGTGGTCGCCGTCGCCATCTTGGGCTCGTTGCTTACCGCCATCGTCGAGACTCCATCACTTTCGTCGCCAGGAACAGGAAGAACACCGTTCCGGAAACAAAGAACACGACGCTCTTGGAATCGAGGATGCCCTTGCTGAAGTCGGCGAAGTGCCCCAAGACGTTCAGATAGGCACACACGTCGCGCTGCCACATCCGCCGGGCGTACTCGGCCCCGTAGTCCACCACGAAGGTCAAGACGGCGAGGATGGCGATCGAGATCGTCGCCGCCAGGAGCTGGTGCCGCGTGCACGAGCTGGCGAAGATGCCGATCGCGATGAACATCCCGCCCAGCAGCACCATGCCCAGGTAGCCCGTCAGCACCGTGCTGGCGTCCAGGTCCGGGGCATAACTGCCCAGCAGGAACAGGTGGGGAAGCGTCGTGACCAGCAGCCCCAGGTAAAACAGCAGCGAGCCCAGGAACTTGCCCATGACCACCGCGAGGTCGGACACCGGCGCCGTCATCAGCGTTTCGATGGCTCCGCTCGAGAACTCGTCCGCGATCGACCGCATGGTCAGCAGCGGCAGGGCGAACACGAGGACGCCGGCCATCTTCTCGAAGAGGAACCTCATGGTCGCCTCCTTGCCGGGGATCAACGTCTCGCTGACGAAGAAATAGCCCGTGAGCAGGAGGAAGATGAACCCCACCACGTAAGCGATCGGCGAATAGAACAGCGAGGACAACTCCCGCTGCGTGATCGCCGCCATCGTGGTCAGCGCGCCGCCCCCCTGTCCCGCGGCGGCCGCCTCGCCCGCCACGCCGGCCGAGGCAATCTGCTCCGCCGCCCTGGCCTTGACCTGTACGTCTGCTGGCATGTCTGCGATCCTCTGTAAACGACGATTGGTCGATGCTTCCGTGTCGTCCGACGTATCTGCGTTCAACCCCAGGGATTTGAATCCCTGGGCTTCGGTTTCCGGGTCCGCTTCCCGCTGCCCTAGGCCCCCGTCGCCGCCTCCGCGGTGATCTGGGTGAAGAACTCCTCGAGGCTCCCGACCTCCAGCCTCAACTCGCGAAGCCCCCAGTTCCTGCGGGCACACAGGGCCGCGATCTCCTCGCGGACGTCCTTGCCTTCGCTCCCGTCGATACGCAGCCGGTTCCAGCCGTCGACGGCCTTGCCCTCGACGCGGCGGACGCCGCCGATGCCGGAGATGGCCGACTCGACCTCCTGCTTGGGACCGCGGACTTCGGCGATCAGCCGCGAGGCGCCCTTGATCCGATCGCGGATCTGACCGATCGAACCGCTGGCCCGAATCTTGCCGCCCGCGATGATGATCATCCGCTCGCACACCGCCTCCACCTCGGGCAGGATGTGGGAGCTGAGAATGATCGTGTGCCGCTTGGCCAGTTCGCTGATGAGCCGGCGGGTCTCACGAATCTGGTTGGGATCCAGGCCGATGGTGGGCTCGTCGAGCACCACTACCTCCGGATCGTGGAGCAGGGCGTCCGCCAGGCCCACCCGCTGCCGCATGCCCTTGGACAACTGCCCGATCGGCCGTTCGACGAAATCGCCCAGCCAGCACCGGTCCGTGACCCGCTTGATGGCCGACTCCCGGCCCGGCCGGTCCATTCCCCGCAGCTTGCCCCGGAAGTTCAGGTACTCGCGGACGCGCATTTCCGGGTACAGCGGGTTGCCCTCGGGCAGGTAGCCGATCCGTCGGCGGACCTCCATCGACTGGGTGAACACGTCGAAGCCGGCCACCCGGGCCGACCCCTTCGTGGCCGGCTGATAGCAGGTCAGGATCCTCAGGGTGGTGCTTTTGCCCGCCCCGTTGGGGCCCAGAAAGCCGACGATCTCGCCGGCCTCGACCCTGAACGAGACGTTGTCCACCGCCAAAACCGGGCCATACGATTTGGTCAGGTTCTTGACTTCGATCATCGCCTTCCTCGTTTGCCTTCCCCCGCAGAGTCGCTTGAGTCGCCCCAGGGCCCACGCCCATTCCGGCAGCCGGACGGACGCATTCTCGATAGCTATAACTGGCTGCGGTTATTGAAGTTGGGTGAACCAGCGTTCGTGCACTTCACCGCCTGAACACAACCACCTGAGACTGATTGCTACGCCGGCGAGACCCGCAAGGTTCGCCCGATTCGACGCCGAGGCCCTGTCCGGTGCCCGATCGACGCGCGGACTGATCCTAATATCAAGTCGGTCCGGCGATGTCAAGCCCGTCCGGGAGAGGGTCGAGGTGCGGGTGCGTGACAGTCTGGGCGGCGAGACCGACGCGGGCTTTTCAGAGCCCGGAGCGCCAGCGACGGGTAGACACGACCCGCTCGCTTGCGCTCGGGGCTCTGAAA
>JACQVT010000432.1 GCA_016209665.1 Planctomycetota bacterium
ACCTGCCCTTCACCGTCATCGGAGCATCGCTGCTGTGGGTGGGCTGGTTCGGGTTCAACGCCGGCAGCGCCCTCGGCTCGAACGAGTTGGCCTCGACGGCGTTCGTCAACACCAACACGGCGGCGGCGACGGCGGCCCTGGGCTGGATGCTGGCCGAGTGGATCAGGGCCGGCAACCCGACCATCCTGGGCGCCGCGTCCGGGGCCGTGGCCGGGCTCGTCGCGATCACCCCCGCGGCGGGCTTCGTCAGCCCCATGGCCGCCATCCTGATTGGCCTCGCCGGCGGCGTGGTCTGCTACAGCGCCGTCTCGCTCAAGCCGACGTTCGGCTACGACGACGCCCTCGACGTCGTCGGCGTGCACATGGTGGGCGGGACGATCGGGGCCCTGCTGACCGGCGTTTTCGCCGCCACACTGATCAACCCGGCCGGCGCGGACGGCGGGGCCGAGCTGTTCGGCAAGCAGGTGATCGCCGTGCTCGCCACCTATGCCTTCTGCGGCATCGGTACCCTCGTCCTGCTCGTCATCATCAACGCGATCACCCGCGTCCGAGCCGATCAGCAGGAGGAGATCGTCGGCATGGACCTCTCGCAGCACAGCGAGCGGGCCTACATGCTCGGGGCGTCTGACAGCGTGGCCCTGGTCCGCGAGCCGAGGCCGGCGATGGCCCCGCCGAAGGCCCCGGGCAAGCGCTTCACCCTCGTCCTCACCGGCATTGAGACCGACGCCATGCTGACCCGCTGGCGGGCACTCTGCCAGAACGGATCGACGCCGCATCCGCCGGATTTCAAGACGATCTATTCCCAAGTCTCGACGGTCCGCGGCAACAAGTTCCGTTTCCGCGGCGGCGACCCGCAGCAGATGCGCAAAGGGCTCGAAGAGCTGTTCAAGCCGGTCGCCGCCGGCGTGAATGCGAAGGTGGAAGACTAAGGAACCCGAACGAAGCTCTGTGTGGGACCGGCATCTTGCCGGTCCAATCGACCGGCTGGAAGCCGGTCCCACGGATTCTGTCAGGGTCTCGAAGGAGAACGATCATGAAATACATCGTCGCGATTATTCGCCCGGAGAAGCTCGAGGAAGTCCAGCAGGCGCTGTCCGAGTGCGATGTCTACCTGATGACGGTCAGCGACGTCCGCGGGTGCGGCCGGCAGCGCGGCTTCACCGAGGTGTACCGGGCCCAGGAACACGTGATCCGGCTCGTGCCCAAGCTCAAGCTCGAGATCGCCGTCAACGATGCCTTCGTCGAGCCCGCGGTCGAGGCCATCGTCCGCGCGGGCCGGACCGGCGACTGCGGCCAGGTCGGCGACGGCAAGATCTTCGTCTTCGACATGCAGGATTGCGTCCAGATCCGCACCGGCGAAACCGGAATGGTCGCCATCGGGCCGTAGCGGCCGCCACCTCTGGTCCGGCCGACACGCCGTCATACGCGAACTTGCGCGCCCTGAAAAAAGCGGGCAGGGATGCCCGCCCCCCAAAGCGGCGGTTCTTGAAGAAGGCGGGCAGGGATGCCCGCCCCCCAAAGCGGCGGTTTTTGAAGAAGGCGGGCAAGGATGCCCGCCCCCCCAAAGCGCGGGCGGCGGTGAGTGACACATATCGGGCATCATGAGAACCTGAAAGGCAACCCGGCGCGGCCCAAAACGCGGACCATCCGGCACGGAGGCGCACTCGCTTGCGCTTCGTGCTGGTTGACAGGTCGACCCTGGGCCGGGGGGACCCGGGCAAAAGTGGTTCGCCGTGACGCATACGCATCGCCGACATGCGCAGTGCCACACGGCCGGCGAAGGGCCCGTGTATCAGGGGCGATTCTGACACCTTCTCTCTCCCTCGTTTATCGGAACCGGATAGGGCGGGACCCGGCGTGGGGGGTTTCACGATCGGCTTGGTCAAGTCGCGGGGTTGCGGCACCGAATCAAGGACCGGGGGATTCACTTGCGCCGCTCGGTTTCCGGCCGGCCGGGGGAATGCTCCTGAAAGCGAGTGCTTGATGTCGTACGCCATCGATCTGAACCCCCGCCAGTCGGCGCGGACGCTGGAACAGGCCGTCCGCCAGCAGGCCCAGGTGGTCCTCGAGCCGCGGGTGTGGGCCGACCACCAGGAGCTGCTTTGCCGCATCGAGCCGCCGGGCAACCCCCTCGAGCTGGACATGGTGCCGGTTCTGGTGCTGGCCGTGCTTTCGCGAGGCGAGACCCTCGTCGCGCCGGCCGGGCCGGAGCCGCCCCAAGCCCGGCCGGTGGGCCTCGACGAGCTGCGCGGGCTGATCGGCACCTACGTGGACGCGGTGATCTGGCTCGGCGAGCACCGGTACATGTTCAGCAGCGATCTGCTCCGGGTCCTGCCGGCGGTGGGGGCGGGCGAGCCGCCGCGCGTGCACGTGACACGCCCGGTCGCGCTGCAGGTGGCTCAGCGTCGGCGATTCCGGCGGATCAACCTGTCGCACTCGGCCCAGGTGGAACTCACCTGGGAGCGCGAGGGTCTCGGTCGCATGGGCGGCGTGGCCTGGCTGTGCAACTTGAGCGGCGACGGCCTGGCCTGCCGGACGGAACAACGCATCGCCGACATGCTCTGGATCGGCGACGAAATGAACGTGGAATTCACGCTGGCCCCGGGCGATACCGAGCGGTTCCAGCTCCGGGGCGCGCTGTGCAGCAAGACGCCCACCGGGAACCTCGGCAAGTGCATCCTGGGCATCCAGTATCTCGCCGACGAGGCCCATCCCGGCACGGTCGAGGCCGCCCGACTGCTTCGCCAGCGCCTGGTGGAGCGAGCGCCTCAACTGGCCAACACACGAAAAGGAGTCGACTTTTGAACCAGCGATTCGGCGTCACACCCGATCAGGCTCGCGAGATTCTTCAGGAAATGGTTGACGGCCAGTCTCCGGCCAAGCTGACCTACCAGGCCGGGGCCGGCTGGGTCATGGTCAAGTCACGTTTTGTCGGCGTCGACGAGAGTAGCGACCTGCTCCTGCTGGAGTTCTCGCCCCGCGGCGATGAGGCCGAAGACCCGCCGGAGGCCGGACAGAGTATCGGGGTGGCCTTCCGTCGGGGTAGCCGCAAGTGCGTATTCGACTCTCACGTGGTCGATCAGGTGGCGATGCCGGACGACAGGCCAGGCACCCTTGCCCTGCGGCTCGCCTGGCCGGAGAAGGTGAACGAACTCCAACGGCGGCTGTATGTTCGCACGCCGGTACCTCGCGGCCGACTGATTCCGGTGGACCTGTGGATTCGCGAGGCCGGGGGCGGCCGGGATGAGCCGCCCGCTCAGCGCGGCAGGCTGGTCGATCTGTCAGCGGGCGGCATCAGCGTGGAACTCGCGCGCGAGGCCCGGCCGCGTTGGCGAGAGGATGACCCGTTGTCCTGTCGCTTCCGCGCGGACCCGAATCACGAACTGGTCGAGGCTTCGGTCCGACTCACGTCGCACAGCCGCCTGCCCGACGGGCATGTGAGGCTGGGCCTGCAGTTCGTGGGTCTGGACGCCAGCGAGCAAGGGCGACAGGTCCTGCAGCAGATCCACCGGATGACGACCCGACTGCAACGCCGCCGATACGACGATCGCTAAGAGCCTATCCCAAAATCCTCAAATCCGACCGGCTGGAAGCCGGTCCGACACGCAGAAGGCCGCGCAATCATGGATCCAGTGCGCCGTTGCCCGCCGATGCCAACCGCGTTAGAGTCGCCGGCGTGTCGCGAACCGCTGCCACGAACGCGAGTCCCGCGGGCGGCGCCGCTCAACGGCCGCTACGGGTGTTCATCTCGGCCGCCGAGCCGAGCGGCGACCGCCATGCCGCCGAACTGATCCGCGCAATGCGAGGGGAGCATCCACAAGCGACGTTCTGGGGGATCGCCGGGCCGGCGATGCAGGCGGCCGGTTGCCAGGTGGTCGAGGATTTCACCACCCGGGCCACGATGCTGGTGGGGGCGGCGCGGCTGGCGGGTCATGCGTGGCGGCTGGTCCGCCGCGTGGGCCGGCTGGTCCGCGACGGGCGGCCCGATCTGGCCATCCTGGTGGACTCGCCGGCGCTGCATCTGCCGATGGCCAAACACATCAAGACGGCCGGGTGCCGGGTCTTGTACTACATCGCGCCGCAGTTGTGGGCCTGGGCCCCGTGGCGGATTCGTCGCGTCCGGGCCCGCGTGGACCGCATGGCGGTGATCCTGCCGTTCGAGGAGGCGTACTTCCGCGAGCGGGGCGTGGCCGCGGAGTTCGTGGGCCACCCGCTGGTCAGCCAACTCGCGGCGGAACCGCCGTCGGCCGAGGCGGTCCAGGCATTGCGGCAGCTCGGTCGGCCGATCGTCGCCTGCCTGCCCGGCTCGCGGCGGCACGTCGTGCAGGAGGTTCTGCCGGGGCAGATACAGGTCGCCCGGGCGATCGCGGCGGCGCATCGCAACGTGGCCTTCGTGTTCTCCGCGGCGAATCAGGCTGCTGCCGAAGTCATCCGGTCGGCCTTGACGCACGAATCATTCCAACACCAACTGCGTGTGGCCGCCAACGCCGACGTGCTGTCGGCGGCGGACTTCGCCCTGTGCGCGTCGGGCACGGCCACGCTGGAGGTGGCCTGGCACGGCGTGCCGATGGTCGTCATGTACAACGGGTCGAAGTGGGGCTACCGGGTTGTCGGCCGATGGCTGATCCGCACGACGCACCTATCGCTGGTGAACATCCTGGCCGGCCGGCGGATCGTGCCCGAGTTCATGCCCTATTACACGTCCACCGACCCGATTGCCGCCGAGGCATTGAGCATTCTGGCCTCGCCCGTGCGGCAGGCCGCGATCGAGGCCGACCTGCGGGCGGTGGTCGAGTCTCTGGGCACGGCCAACGCCGCTCGCCAGACGGCGCGGATGGCGGTCGACCTGGCCGCGGACGTCAGGGCAGCATCGCCCAGACGGTAATGCTGGCGATCACCGCCAAGACGATCATGATGGTCCGGGAGCCGGAGGGGTCCCAGCGGAACCAATGCGCGGCGGCTTCATAGACCGGCAGCAGGCCGAACGGCACTAAAACCAGCGGGTTGTCGCGGATGACCGGCAACGCCAGGAGCATCAAGGCGGCCAGGACGCCATAGGGCACATAAGCCGGCGTGCGGAAGTACAGGTCGGCCTGCTTGCGCCGGTTGGCGACCCAGATCTCGTAGGGCTTGAACGCGGAGCCGCACTCGGGGCAGTGTCGGCTGGTCAGCCCGGTCAGGTCGTACTCGCACTTGAGGCAGCGCAGGTGCCACTCGGCCGGGATGGGCGAGCCGTCATCGTTGATGGTGGGAATGTTGAACCGGAACCGTACGTCCCGTTTGCTCGGCCGCTGGTGCTGGGCCATGAGATCAACATACCGGCTGCGAAGGGGGGTTCAAGGACGCCCCCTCCGCGGGCTTGACGAGCACCAGGCAGCACAGTGCCCCCACGAAGCGGGTCGTGCCGCCGCCGAAGGGGCCCGCCTCGGCGAGGTCCTCCATTTGCCGCGGACTGAGGAACGGTTCCTCGAAGGAGTGCAGCCGCAGCAGGCCCAGGCGGATGGGACCGAACTCACGCCGCAACGATGCTGCCACCTCCGGGGGCAACTCGCGGACCAGATCGTAGATGAGGGCTTGCCGGCCGGGTTTGAGCACGCGATGGACCTCGCGCAGGCCCGCGTCCGCATCCTTCCAATGATGCAGGGAGCCGGTCGAGACCACGGCGTCGAAGCTGTCGTCGGCGAACGGGAGCGCGGCCGCGCCGGCCCTCTCGATACGGATGCGATCGGTGAGCCTCGCTCGTCGGACGTTGCTCCGTGCCCGCGCGACCATGCCCTCCGAGATGTCCGCGGCGACCGCCCGAACCTCCGGCAGCAGTCGGCACAGGGCGATCGGGAACCACGCCGGTCCCGTGCCGATGTCGAGCACGAGTCCCCCCGGGCAGGAGCGGCCCACGTCCTCTGCCAGTAATCGGTAGTGCTTCCGGAAAATCGCCGTCCGGCTGACGGCGTCATACACCAGGCTCGCGGGCCAGGGGATGCCCTCTGGGTGCCACCGCCGCACCGCCCGCGCCCACCAACCGCGTTCTGGCCTACCACATTCCATACGGTTGCCCGATCTCTACCACGTTTCCGGTGCCGACCAAGTAGAAACGCAGAACGAGGCATGTACGAGCACGAGGCGCAAGCGAGTGCTCATCTCGCAGTTCGCGCCAACGGATGGGCACTCGCTTGCGCTTCGTGCTGGTCGAATTGCACCCGGCCCAACGTCAGGCGAGTCGTTCCTTGACCCACGCGGTGGCGGCGGCCAGGGCGTCGGGGATGCCTTCGGGCTTGTTGCCGCCGGCCTGGGCGAGGTTGGGTTTGCCGCCGCCGCGGCCGTCGATGGCCGGCACGACGTGCTTGATGAGGTCGCCGGCCTTGATGCCCTTGGCGACCAGGTCGTCGGTCACCGCGGCGATCAGCAGCGGCTTGCCTTCGGCCACCACGCCCAGGCACACCGCCGCCGAGCCCGCCTGCGTGCGAAGCCAGTCCGCCGCCTCGCGAATCTGCTCGATCGGCACCTCGGGCAGCTCGCCCACGATGATCGCGGAGCCGTTGATGAGGGCCGCCTCGTCCAGCAGCTTCTGCCGCACGGTTTTCAGGTCCGCGGCCGCTCCCTTGGTCAACTGCTTGCGGAGTTTCTTGTTGTCCTCCTGCAGCGCGGCGATACGGGCGGGCAACTGATCCGGTGCCGCCTTCAGGACGCTCGCGGCCTCACGAAGGACAGCTTCCATCCGATGCATCTCGGTCACGGCCGCAGGGCCGGTCACTGCGGTGATGCGGCGCACGCCCTTGGCGACGCCTTCCTCGCCGACGATCTTGAACAGCCCGATTTCGCCCGTGCGCGAAAGGTGCATCCCGCCGCAGAACTCGACCGAAAACGCATCCGGTCCGATCGACACCACCCGCACCACGTCGCCGTACTTCTCGCCGAAGAACGCCCTAACGCCCGGAAGCTGCCTCGCCTCGTCGATGGGCAGCTCCCGCGTCGAGACGGCGAGGTCCGCGTAGACCTTCTCGTTGACCAGCCGCTCGACCTGAACGATCTCGTCGGGCGTTACCGCCCCGTTGTGATCGAAGTCGAACCGCAGCCGCTCCGGATCGACCACGCTACCGTGCTGTTTGACGTGATCGCCGAGCACGGTCCGCAGCGCCCAGTGCATCAGGTGCGTGGCCGTGTGGTTCTTGCGGGTCAGGTCGCGCTGGACGTCGACGTCGAGGTTGGCCGCCTGGCCGGGCTCGATCCGTCCATCCGTCACCTTCCCGACGTGCAGGATGGCATCACCCAGCTTCACCGTCGTGTCCACCTCGAACTTGCCCGAAGCCGTGGTGATCGCGCCGCCGTCGCCCACTTGGCCGCCCTGCTCGGCGTAGAAGCAGGTGCGGTCCAGCACCAGGGCGACCTCGCCGTCCGCGTCGGTCAGCGAGCCGGCGGTCGTGAATGCGTTCCTCACCACCCAGCCGAGCACCTTACCCTCACCGCTGCGGCCGGCGTACTTCTGGCGGTCGTCGGTGGCCGGCAGCTCGCCCTCGACGGCCACGACGACGTGCTGCTTGGCCGCCGCCCGGGCCTTCTCCTTGGCCTCGGCCATCAGCCGGCCGAAACCGACCTCGTCCACGCTCATCTGCCGCTCCGCCGCCATCTGCACCGTCAGGTCGATCGGGAAGCCGAACGTGTCGTAGAGCTTGAACGCATCCTCCGCGACGACCGTCCGGCCGTTGGCCGCCGCCTGCTCGAACAGGGCGATACCGCGGTCCAGCGTGCGGCCGAAACTCTCCTCCTCGTCGCGGATCAGGTGGGCGACGCGGTCCGAGGCATTCTTGAGTTCGGGAAACACGCCGCTCATCGTCTCGACGATGGTCGGCACGAGTTGATGGATGAACGGCTTGGTCTGCCCGAGGTGCTGCCGGCCGAACCGGGCGGCCCGCCGCAGCAGGCGCCGCAGGACGTAGCCC
>JACQVT010000458.1 GCA_016209665.1 Planctomycetota bacterium
CCCCGTACCCAACCAGCACGAAGCGCAAGCGAGTGCCCAGCCACCGATTCGCCTCATTCACTGCGCATTCGCTGGCGCTCCGTGCTGCCGTACCGCCCCCTGTTGTCAAAACCGCCGACGCGCGTCACACTGATACCATGAGCGCGCCGATCGCTTATTTCCTCACCTGGACCACCTACGGCACGTGGCTCTCGGGCGATTCTCGTGGCTGGGTCCGGACGGGCGGCGGCGTTCAAGAGCCCGACCTGATCTTGCAGGAGCGCATGCGCAGCCGGATGAAAGGCGAGTCCGTCGTCCTCGATACGATTCAGCGTCGGACCGTCGATGAGGTTGTTCGCCGCCACTGCGACATTCGCGGATGGACACTCCATGCCCTCAACGTCCGCACCAATCACGTTCATGTCGTGGTCTCCGCCGGGATTGGTCCCGAAGAGGTTTTGGCCCAATTCAAGGCGTGGGCGTCGAGGTGGCTCGGCAAGCCCGCCCACCAACGGTGGACGGAACACGGCAGTACGCGGTGGATTAACCGCGTCGAGGATCTCGAGGCGGCCATCCGATATACGCTCGAGCAGCAGTGAGCGGGCGCGGGCGCCCGCGGGCGTGAGAAGCATTTACTGGCACTGCATGCTGGTAATGGTGACCGTGAGCACTCGCTCGCTCGCTCGCTTGCTTGCTTGCTTCGTGCTGGTTTGCGTGAACACTCGCTTGCGCTTCGTGCTGGTTCGTGTGCACGCTCGCTCGCGTGCGGGTCAGTGGGCGGGGCTCAGTAGTACAGCGCCAAGATGATGTGCTGTTCCATGTGCTTGCCTTCCCAGGTGCCGATGGTGGTCTGGGCGAACTTGACCTCCACGTCCGGGTGCATGTCGAGCCACTCGTTGATCTGCTGGTTGAGGTTGAGCACCGGTCCCTCGGACAGCTTGCAGTGGAAGATGCGCAGCCGGGTCGCGCCGTGGCCGGCGGGCAGCAGCGGCCGCTTGTAGTGGTAGGCATCCAGCGCGCTCAGACCCGCCAGGCCGGTGTACGTGGACGATCGGCCGGGGTGCGGCCCGCCCTCCGCCTCGTCCGCTCCCGACACATGCTCGGCGTCGCTCGCCACCGGGCCGCGCTTCTCGGCCAGACAGTGCGGACACAACAGGTGGCCCGCCCATCGGCCGGCGAGGCCTCGGTCGATGTGCTCGCGATAGATGCTCGCCCCGCAGGTGTCGCACGTCATGACGCCGTTGGTTCCGGTGATGGCACTCATCGTTGCAGACCTCCCTGCTCGCGAAGGACAGACGTGGAGACATCAGGCACGGACCGTCGAGACCTGGGGACAACACGGACTCCGTGCCGCCATCATGCAGTATACCGTCCGGCGAATCAGCCCGTCAACGATCATCCTCGCTGGGCGTCCACCGTCATCGGCCGGGCGGCGGCTTGGGACGATCCACTGTGGTCGCTCCGAAACGTCGCGACGGCTGCATACTTGTCTGGTCAGTAATGCCGCACGCGCATCGCCACCTCATCCCCCTGCCGGGTTGCGACGAGGATAAAGGGCGGCCTGAGGTCCGGGTCTTCTCGGAGCAATGCGTTGATTGAACCGATCGTGAACAAGCTGATGACGTGGCCCGGGCGAAGGAAAACGATCCCGATGATCGGTTCCATCATAGCGATAGCGAGCTTGCCAAAATCACGATCGTGGGTCAGCACTACCCGATTCTGCTCAACGGCCCGCCGGATGATCTCGGAATCCGCGCGCCCTACCAAGCCCAGTTCTTCCACGCCCACCACATCGAACCCGCTCTCGCGCAGGTAGGCTATGACCGCCGGGGCGATGTTCTCATCCGCGAGCAGGGCGAAGTCCCGCAGCTTCACGGTCTGGCCTCGGTGCCGATGACAATCTCATTCTCCAGGAAGCGGGCGGCGTACCGCAGCGCTTGTTCGACGTCCGCGTCGGTCAAGTGCGAATAGGAACGCAGCACGTCGTCCTTGGAGGCGCCACTAGCGACCAACTCAAGAATGAACTCGACGCTTATACGGGTGCCCCGTATGCACGGTTTTCCGCCCAGGATGGCCGGGTCGCAAGTAATGCGGTCGAACATGTCGGTTTCTCCCACACCTATTGTAGCTCGTCCGGCGCAGGATAGAAGTCCCATGATCGGTCGGCCGAAGGGACTGCCCCCCAACCCACGGGGCGTCCAGAGTCATCGCCCGGACGGCGGCGAGGCCCGCAAATCGTCGGCGTACCGGCCGATCTTCTCGATCGGGATGGGCTTGAAGCCCACGGCGAAGGCGGGCGAACCGTCGCGGAGGCGGAAATCGCCGCGAGCGGCGTCGACGAACTGTGGATCGACGTTCACCGGGTTGTCCTTCACCTGCACGACCTGGTCGGTCAGCCCGTCGCGCAGGTCCAGCCATTTTCCGCCCGTGCAGATGTTGCGTACGACCGCGTTGTACTTGGCCAGGGCGGGCTCGTCGTCGTAGAGCGTCAGCAGCTCGGGGTAGCGCGTGCTGTAGGGCGGCTGGCGGTAGTTCATCGCATCGAGGCGATCGACCAGCGTGTTGGTCTGGCCGTTGAAGTAGTTCTTCGCCCAACCCAGGCCGCGGGAATCGACGTGCACCGCCGGCGTGCAGTCGACGAAGACGTTGTTCTCGACGGTGTTGTTTCGTCCGCCGCCGACGAGCACGGCCCGGCCGCCTTCATGGCACACATTGCCGTAGACCATCGTCCCGCTTGTCCAGTCGTCGAGGTAGACGCTCATCACGCCGACCCGTCCCTTGTGACCGCCGATCTGATGGAAGTAGTTGTATCGGACGACGTTCTCCCGCTGTGTCCAGTCGCGGCCCATGTAGAACGCCCCGGCGTCGTCGGTGTCGAGGCACACGTGGTGAATCTCGTTGAACTCGATCGTGTGCTCGTTGCCGGCCAGGCCCACGGCGTTGTGCGGAGCGTCGTGGATCAGGTTGTGGTCGACGCGGTTGCCCACGCCGCCCACGGCGACGGCGGAACGATACGTGTAGCACGTGCGGCTGTAGTGGTGGATGTGGTTGTTGGTGGCGTACTGCCGGCCGGGGGTCAACGTCTTGCGGTCGCCCCCGTCGATGTTGATGCCGTTGTCGCCGACGTTGTAGATGTCGCAGCCGACCACGCCGCTGTCGGTGCCGCCCGTGATGCTCACGCCCAGCGTGCCCAGGTTGCGGAGCGTGCAGGCGGCAACCTGGTTATGACTGCCGCCCTTGATCACGACGCCGGCACCGCGGGCGATCTCCAGCGTCAGGCCGCGGAACGTCACATGCGAGACGTCGTGGACGACGATCATGTCGTCAACCATCGAAACGTACGCCCCGGCGGAGTCGATGCCGGCGGGCGGCCAGAAGTACAGCGTTCCGCTCGCCCGCTCGATGACGTACTCGCCCGGCTGATCCAGCTCCTCCAGCAAGTTGAGGGCGTAATAGCGGGCCCCCGCCTTGTAGCCGTACACGCCGTGTGGCGGCTCGCTGGTGATCAACCTCGCCTCCAGGTCGATGGACTTGACCTTGACGTAGGAGTCGGCCCAGTCCCACGTCCAGAAGCCGTGGACCCAGAGGTCGTCGGCCTTGGTCCAGCGGGCCGGACGGTCGCCGTCGAAGTTGAACTGGCCCCCGTCGGCCTTGTCGCCCGGCACGGCGGCGAGCTTCGCCCACCCGTCGTTCGGCCAGCGGGCGAGCCGCATCGGTTGCCCGTTGAAGAACAGTTCCATCGCCGCCGGCGTGATCGCCCGCCCGAACCCCCGCGGCGTCAGCCGGCCGAAATCGGTAATGCCCTGGGCCTTGA
>JACQVT010000459.1 GCA_016209665.1 Planctomycetota bacterium
GCCGTAGGAGTTCAGCGCCCAGGTCGCCGCCCTCTGGATGTCGACGTTGTCGCCCGCAATCACGTCGTGATCGCCCCCGCCGTAGATGGTGTCCACGCCCTCGTCCTTCCGGTTCGGTTGGGCCGTCAGAGCATACTCGTTGACGAGACTGCCGGCGCCACCCACCGTGTCAACCGTTCGCCCCGTGCCGCCCACGATGTCGTCCTGGCCCCCTTCGCCATAGATGTCATCGGCGCCGTCGTTCCCCTGGATGATGTCGTCCCCATCGCCGCCCCAGATGTCGTCATCGCCGCCGCCACCGTAGAGAACATCATCCCCGAGGTCGCCGTACAGCTTATCGTTCCCGAAGGTTCCCGAGCCGGCCGCCTGGGCCAGGGTGGCGATATCCAGCAGCGTGACGGTGCGCTGCTTGCTGCCGTTGCCGTAGGAGTTCAGCGCCCAGGTGGCCGTCCTCTGGATGTCGGCGTTGTCCCCGGCGATGACGTCGTGGTCTTCGCCGCCATAGATGGTGTCAACTCCCACGTCTTTGCGCCCGTCCGTGACAGAAGTCGGAGCCGCGCTGTTGCTGACCGTGCGCCCGGTGCCGCCGACGATGTCGTCCTGGCCGCCTTCGCCGTAGATGGGGTCCACACCGTCGTTGCCCTGGATGACGTCGTCGCCGGAGCCGCCCCAGATGGTATCGTTGCCGCCGCCGCCATACATCCGGTCATTCCCGTCGCGGCCGTACAGGGTGTCATTGCCGTAAGAGCCGACATCCGCGTCCAGAGCGACAGTGGAGATGTCCCACAGGCTGACCGTTCTGAGCAGAGAGCCGTCGCCGGCGTGGGCGCCGCCGGGCCGGGTTATCAAAGCGTTGTCGCCAGCGATGTAATCATTCCCCGACCCGCCGTCCAGCATGTCATCGCCGTCGTTGATGGTGGCCGCGGCGCCGCCGCCGATGAGGTCATCGTCGCCAGCCTCGCCCCACAACTGGTCGGCCCCTTCATTGCCCTCCATGTAGTCGTCGCCATCGCCGCCGTGCATCGTGTCTTTGCCCGATCCGCCGTACATGCGGTCGTCGCCGGCGTCTCCGTAGAGGTCGTCGTTGTCCGGGCCGCCCCTGAGGACGTCGTTCCCGGCGCCGCCCTCCAGGCGGTCCATGCCGGACCCGCCGTCCAGGGTGTCGTCGCCGTCCTCGCCTTTGAGCGTGTCGTCGCCGGCTTGTCCGTCCTGGGTGTCGTTACCTGCGCCGCCCAGGAGCAGGTCGTTGCCCCAACCGCCCGTGATGACGTCATCGCCGTCGCCGCCTATGAGGGCGTTGGCGTCTCCGCCGCCGCCGTCAATGGCGTCGTTGCCGGCGCCGCCGTCTATCTCGTCGTGGTCATCGCCGCCGCGAAGGGTATCGTTGCCCTCGCCGCCGGTGATGGCGTCCTCGCCGCGGTCGCCGTCTATCGTATCATTGCCGTCATCGCCGGCCAGTGTATCGTCGCCGTCGCCGCCGCTGATTACATCGTCTCCTGACCCGCCGCTGACGGTATCGTTCCCATCATTGCCGTTCAGCGTATCGTTGCCATCGTTCCCGTTGATGGTATCGTCGCCCCCGCCGCCGCCGATGACATCGTTGCCATCGCCACCGTGAAGGGTGTCGGCGCCCGACCCTGAGCCGTTCTCGTTGTCCCCATAGATTGTGTCGGTGCCTTCGTCTCCCTGGATGGTATCGTCGCCCTCATTGCCCACCAGAAGGTCGTTGCCTTTGTAACCCCTGATAGTGTCGTTGCCAGCCCCACCCTTGATGGTGTCAGCGAAGTCGCTGCCCTCGATGTTATCGTCGCCAGGCCCGCCGTCGAATATGACGGGCACGGGTATGGGAGAGTTCCCCTGGATGACGTCGTTGCCCTCCCCTGCCCGGATCTCCACCCTGTCGGGCATGTCGAACGTCTGGGTCTTGTCGAAACCGGGCCCTATTACGCGGACCGATAGCTGGCCCCCGTCGTTGGAGAGGATGACCTGCTCATCCCCATCTCCTGGGCCTCCGTCCCCGCGCTGGTCGGCCTTCTCGCCCACGAAGGGGTACAGCGTCCCGCCATAGGCAACGGCTGCCTGCGGCTCCTGCTCGCATTCCAGCGTGAAGTCGAAGATGGTGAACTCCGTTCCTGTGTCAAAGCCCCAGGAGACATCCCAGAAGAGGAACTTCAGGGTGGCCGTGAAGGCCACGTTCATGTCGCCATACATCGAGGCTGAGAAGCTGAACAGGCACAGGGCGTTGGCCAGGTTGATGTCGGCCAGGCTGCCCCCTCCTCCTCCGCCGC
>JACQVT010000475.1 GCA_016209665.1 Planctomycetota bacterium
ACGCCGAGCAGGAAGATGGCTCCGAACGGCGGAGCGAAGAAGGCGTAAAGCGTCTGGATGTACTCGAACAACCCGGTGCCCAGGAACCGGATGCCGTAGCCCAGAACGATGGCCAGGATGAGGATCGTCAAGGTTGAGACGCGGCCCACACGCACCAGGTGGTGCTCGCCGGCGTGCGGGCGGAGCATGCGGCGATAGATGTCGAGGGTGAACACGGTGGCGCTGGAGTTCAGCACGGCCTGCACGGTCGACTGGATGGCTCCGAACAAAGCGGCCAGGAACAGGCCCCGCAGGCCGATGGGGATGACCGTCTGGAGCATGTGGACGTAGCCTTTGTCGGCCTGCGGCTTCACTTCGGCCCACGGCAGCTTCATGATCTCCGGGTGGGTCGCGAACAGAATCAGGCCGGGCACTACGATGATCATGGGCAAGACGACCTTCAGCATGCCGGCCAGCACGATGCCCATGCGGGCGTGGTACATGTCCTTGGCGCCCAGGACGCGCTGGATCATGAACTGGTTGATGACGTTGTACCAGATGCTCACCGTGAACACGATGAAGATCAGGCCCGACCACGGGACGAGGGGGTGCGTCGCCGGCTGGATCACGGACAGGCGGTTGTACTGGTCGGCGTGGACGATGTTGGGCGCGGTCTGTTGGACCGCCTCGGCGAAGACGCCGGACTGGGCCCGGTTGCGCTCGATCATCGCGCGGAAGCCGTCGACCACCGAATGGCCGTCGCCCGACAGTGCGGCCAGGCCGAGCAGGGTCACCAGCATGCCGCCGACGATCATGATGATCACCGTCAGCACGTCCATCCAGGCGACGGAGCTGAGGCCACCGTAGATCGCCCAGATGCCCGCGGCCAGGCCGACGACGACGATCGCCAGCCACAGCGGCCAGCCGAAGAGTTTCTCAAGGGCCAGTCCGCCGCCGTAGAGCACCGCGGCCAGGAACGCCACAACGTTGGTGATCACGGTCACGACGGCGAAGAACTGCCGCAGCGTCAGGTTGAACCTCTTCTCCATGAACTCGGGCGTGGTGAAGACCCGCGAGGCGAGCAGGAACGGAATGAACACCCAGATCAGGATGCTGAACGTCAGGACGTTGCCCCACTCGAACATGGCCACGGAGATGCCGTAGACGTAGGCGGCCCCGATCATCCCGATGAAGTGTTCGCTGCTGATGTTGGAGGCGATGAACGAGCAGCCGACGACGTACCAGGGCAGCGACCGGCCGGCGAGAAAGTAGTCGTCGGACTGCCGCTTGCGTCGCCGCCCGGCCAGAAAGCCGATCAGCGAGAGGAGGGCGAAGTAGCCGGCGAACGCGGCGTAATCCAGGACATCCAGGTGGAACGACTCAAACCCCTTCATTGGTCCTCGCGGATCCTCAAGCAGCAGTTCTGTGTGGGACCGGCATCTTGCCGGTCCGATTGACCGGTTGGAAGCCGGTCCCACATGTTGGTACAAACCCTCAGCGGGCAAGCAGGGCGGACATACACTGGGCGCAGGAGTCGATCAACAGCTCCAACGCCGTCCGATCAAACGGGCACTGCCAGACCTGGTAGATGTCCAGGTCGTGCAACTCGGGCGGCGACAGGTAGCCCACGCACCCGTTGACGAGATTCATGACCGCCACGGCCCGCCCCTCGAACCGCCGGCGCAGGGCCATCTGGAAGGCCGAGTAGGCTTCGTTCGGATGACCGACGATCAGGGCATCGCCGACCCGCCAGATCCAGGCGGGCTGCTCGCAGGTGGAGCCCATGCCGACGGCCTGTCGGACCCGGAGCTTGCGGATCAGTCGCTCGGCCATCACGCGGTCGGTGCAGGCGGCGGCTTCCTGTTGGATCTCGGCTTCGGTCTTCCACGGCTTGAGCGGCAGCGGCACCTGAATCATTTCGGCCGCGATCACGGTCGACGGCTCGTGAGGCACGCGGCCCCAGGTGGCCAGCGGGGCCCCGGACTCGACCACGCCCGTGTATTGCAGGGCGGTCCGCGGCGGGAGCATCGATTCGAGCGCCGCCAGCGCGGCGTAGCCGAGCCACCGCCCGTTGCCCTCGGCGATCGCGATATCGCCCACGTACTGCTCGCGGGGCGACAGCTCGCCCGATGCTCCTTGGAGGAACGCGCAAGGCGCGCCGCCGGTGTGCCGCTCGACGACCTCGCGGGTGGCCCCGACGAAGTCGGGCGAGAGCAGCTTGTTGTCCCAGGCCAGCGTGGTCGCGTGGCAGGCGTAATTGACGATGGTGCCGATGATGCGGCCATTGGCGTCGTCGGTGATGCGGCCGACGAGCACGGTGTCATCCGCCGGGTTGCCCGGGTTGTAGCCGCACACGACCCGCGGGTTGTGTGGGACCGGCATCTTGCCGGTCGGAGCGGACCGGCTGGAAGCCGGTCCCACACCAC
>JACQVT010000436.1 GCA_016209665.1 Planctomycetota bacterium
AGTCATGTACCAGCACGAAGCGCAAGCGAGTGCTCCTCGCGAAGCTCGCCCCGACAGACGGGCACCCGCTTGCGCCTCGCGCTGGTTGAATCGCACCGGTTCAAACGATTCATTCGGCGTTCCCACTTAGCCGGTCCATTCCCCCGTGTCCCCGACCAGCCCCCTACACCACATTCTCCGGCAGCTCCACCGCCTCCAGCATCAGCACCGTGTCGTACCGGCCCTCCCGCATCACGAACCGCCGCTCCGTCACCGCCGGGTACTGAGTCTCCGCCCCCACCGTGGTGGCGAACCGCAGACACCGGCCCGCGATCTCGGTGATTCGGTCCCCGATCGCGTAGCCCGTCTCGATCCAGGGGATCGCCGGCGCCACCCGCACCTGCCGGTCCTGCCGCGTCCGGGCCAGCCACTCCGCCAGGCCCGCTGCCGCCGCCGAGTCGTCCCGCTCCTCCTCGCCGCCGATCAATGTCGGATACAGGACACTCGATCCCACGCTCCGCGAGGCGAACTTGAACGACTGCGGCCGACGGATGATCGCCGTGTTCACCTGCACCGTCGGCGAGTCCAATCCCGTCGGACCGAACGTCGCGATCAGCCGATCGTCTCCCTCGATCACCGCCGTCGCCCGCACGCGAAACGTCTGGTCGACGAGCGCATACCACAGGTTGACGTACACCGGATCCACCCCCGGCGGCGTGATCTGCGTCGGATTGTCGCAGTCGAAATGGATTCCCGCCCGGTCCTTCAACACCGAGATCGGCCCGCTCGCCGGGTACCACGTCACGCCCGAATCGAAGCTCACCTCCACCCACACGCCCAGCGATTGGCCGTCCGGGCCCACCGACAACGTCGGCTCAAGCGGCCTCGTCCGCCGGGTCCAGCGACCCGACGCTGTCTCGCTCGCCGCCAGCACGGCCGCGAAGTCGAACGGCCCATAGCGATCGAACGGCGGATTGCGGTCGTAGCTGCCGTCGAACCACCCGTCCTCGTTGAGCACCCACAGCCGAGCCACGTCCGAGTACTGGTGGTAGAAGTACCCGTCACGGTGATACCGACGATACCAGTCGTAATACACCACGCTCTCGCCCAGCGCCCTCACATCGTCCGGCGTCAGCGCCAGCACCTTGCTGCTCGGCCGGTCCGGCGCCGCCACGTTGTCCAGGTTCTCCGTCGGCCGCCAGCCCGGCCACAGCGGCACCGTCACCTCGTACCGCTTGACGTCGCCCATCACCACCGCGTGGTTCACGATCGGCCGGTGGTCCCACGTCACCCGCCCCCGATACGTGTTGTTGTCCCGCAGAATCGCCGGCACCGTCCGCCCCGATACGTCGTACCGCGGCACACCGTCCTCGTACCGTCCGCCCCGCACGAGCAACAGCCGCCGCAGCGGCCCGCCCCGCGGCGAGAAGACCCGAAGCTGTGTCCGCGGCTGCCCCGCGGCGTTGACCGTCTCCGCCGTGGTGTGGACCCCCGCCGCCGAGGCCAGCAGGGCCAGCGCCTCCACCAGGCTGGTCGCCTCGCAGACCAGCGACACACACTCGCGGGCCAGCGCCTCGCGCAGGGCGTCCGCCTCGCCCGGCTCGCCGGCCGCGAGTACATCCGTGGTGTCGAAAATATTACCCTCGAACACCGGCCCCTCGCGGATCAGGTGAAACCACACCAGGTAGCGAAGCGCGGATGCGAACGTCCAGCGAACCGCGCTCGCCCCCTCCGGCGCGAAGATGTGGATCAACCGTTCGGTGCCGTCCGGCCGCGCGATCCGCAGCGGCTCGACCGCCCGGTTTGGCTCGCCATCGGGGTTGAAGATGCACGGCAGGGCCGTGAAGTGCTCGCTGCTCGCCGCGAACGCCGCGGGGTCCGCGCCCAGTCCGTCCTCGATCGCCCCGCTTCGCATCCGCCGCCCGTACACCCACGCCGGACGGGCCCGGTTGAACCGCCCCCACACGTGCTCGGCCTCGAACACGTACCGCTCGCCCTCGTGCCCCACTTGACCGTCCCACCCGGACCCCTGCACGGGCGGATAGCCCTCGAACATGACTTCCCGCCGCGATGGGTCCGGGTCCTCGGTGGTCACGATCAGCCGCCGGTCGGGATGGTACATTCGCCGTACCTCCTCCGAATCCACGGCGTCCGTCAGCAACACCGAGATCACCCCCCTGCCCACCGCGGCATCGCACCCCTGCCACACCTCATCCACCCGCAGCGCCGGGTCGACCACGAAATCGCCCGAGCCGTGCGACGTCTCCATCGCCGCCAACAGCCGCTCCGCCCGCTCGCTACGCGATGTCATCACCGCCATCGCCGCCCCACTCACTGCGACAACTGGAGGAACTCCAGCTCGAAGTCCTGCAACGCCTCACCCGTCAGATCGTCCTGGCCGCGAGGCCCGACCCGCTTGAAGCCGCTGACCACGCACCCTTCGAACATCCGGGCCCACGGGTCCGCCACGCTGCTGATCTGCCCCTGGCGGATCAGCAGCTCCAACCCATCCTCGATCTCGTTCAGCGCCCCGTCATCCGCCGCCCGCAATTGTCCGCGCCAGACGATCGGCCGCTCGCGCGTCCCCACGAACCGCTCGAACACCCCGTCCACGCCCGGAAACGCGAACACCGATGCCGACCGGCTCAGCGCCCCGATC
>JACQVT010000437.1 GCA_016209665.1 Planctomycetota bacterium
GCCATCGTCAGGGCGGACAGGGCCGCCCGCAGACGCGCTCCCGGCGGCTCGTTCATCTGGCCGAACACCATCGCGGTGTGGTCCATGACCTGCTTGACGTTGCCCTGGGCGTCCTTGAACGTGGCTTCCTGCATCTCGAGCCACAGGTCGTTACCCTCGCGGGTCCGCTCGCCCACGCCGGCGAACACCGAGTACCCCGAATGCTCGCGGGCGATGCGGGCGATCATCTCCTGCACGATGACCGTCTTGCCCAGCCCCGCCCCGCCGAACAGGCCGATCTTGCCGCCGCGAACAAACGGGGCCAGCAGGTCGATGACCTTGATGCCCGTCTCCATCATCTCCGATTTGGGCGTCAGGTCGGCGAACGCGGGCGGATCGTGGTGGATCGGCCGGCGCTCCTTGACCGTGACGGCGCCGCGCATGTCGATCGGGTCGCCCACGAGGTTGAACACGCGGCCCAGCGTCTCCATGCCCACCGGCACGGTAACCGGGCCACCGGTGTTCTCGACCGCCTGCCCGCGGACCAGGCCGTCGGTACTGCCCAGGGCGACCGCCCGGACCTTGCCGCCGCCCAGGTGCGACGCCACCTCGCACCACAGGGTCTCCTTCTCGGAGTAGCCGAGCACCTTGCGCTCGACCTGCACCTTCAGGGCGGTGTAGAGCGAGGGCAAATGGTGCTCCTCGAACTCCACGTCCAGGGTGGATCCAATCACCTGCGTCACCCGGCCGAGATTATGGTCGCCGTTTGTGCCTGCCATCGTCACGTTCGTCCTTTGTTCGTGGTCCGTGGTTAGTTGTCCGTCGTTTGTAGTTTGTAGTTTGCAGTTTGTAGTTTGTAGTTTTAACAACGCACGACGAGCGACGAACAACAGACTATTGTTTCGGGAATACTCCACTCAAGTCCGTGGCGCTGATCTTTTCGTCGGGCACGCCGAGGGCCCGCAGCACGCCCACCGCCATCAGCGTGTCGCCCAACGGCTTCATGTGCACGCCGTCGGTGGTCAACTGGTGCGCGTCGTGCTCGTCCGGGCGGCCGGCCTGCAACCGCTGGCGGTTCCTGATGACCTTCAGGAACATCTCGTGCAGGTTGACGTACTGGCAGCGGCGCTTGCGGGCGATCTCCCGGCCGGCCTTGATGTACAGCTTCAGCCGCCGGTTGCCCTCGGAGGCCGGGTCCTCCATGATGACCGTCGGCGACAGCACGATCACGCGAGCGCCGGCGTCCTGAGCCATCTGCACCATGCGGTCGAGGTTCCTGCCGAACTCCTCCAGGACCTTGGGGTCGTGCGGCTGCTCCAGCCGATGCCACACATCATTGATGCCGACACTGATGGTCACGATGTCCGGCTTGCGGGCGACGACGTCCTGCTCGAAGCGCTTGACCATGTCCTCGGCCTTCTGGCCGCTGATGCCGGCATTGATCACCTTGGGGATCTTGAGTTCCGGGTACTGCCGGGCGAGCACCTCGTCGATCACCCGCAGGTAGCCGCCCGCCTGGGTGATGCTGTCGCCCATGGCCGCGATCCGCTCGCCGGGCCTGATCTTAAGCGGTTCACCCGGCCGGCTCGCGGGCTGCGACGCCGGCTGACTGCCGGCGGGTCCGCCGCTGTCGGCGGTCGTGCCGCCGCTAAGGGCGACCAGCAGTGCCAACATGACGCCGTCGATCATGCGAGGGCCTCCGCACCGGCGACGATATCGAGCAGTTCCAGGGTGATCTGCGACTGGCGGGCCCGGTTGAGGCGCTGGGTCAGGGAGCGGATCATGTCGCCGGCGGCGTCGGTCGCCGCCTTCATGGCCACCATGCGGGCGGTCTGCTCGCTGACCGCCGCGTCGTTGAAACACTGGAAGAGCCGCACTTTGACGAACTCGGGCAGCAGTTCGGCCAGCAACTGCTCGGCCGGCGGGCTGAACTCGTACTGCACGCCCGTCTCGCCGGCCAGCAACGGGCTCCGTTCGGCGGCGGCTTCGGCGGCGCCCGGACGGCGGATCGGCAGCAACTGCAAGACCTCGGGCCGCTGGGCGCCGGCCGATAGAAACCGCGTGTAGGCCACGTGCACCGCGTCCACCCGCCGGCCCGTGTAGGCGTCCATCAACGCCCCGGCGATCTT
The DNA here is from genome assembly GCA_016209665.1 of Planctomycetota bacterium. Taxonomy (GTDB): domain Bacteria; phylum Planctomycetota; class Phycisphaerae; order UBA1845; family PWPN01; genus JACQVT01. The sequence continues at coordinate 2,109 of JACQVT010000437.1, forward strand.
GTCGACCTGGGCGAAGGCGGGGGTGCCCTCGAACCCGGTGTCGGTCCAGACCATCGGGCGGTTGAGGAACTTGAAGTAGGCGATCCCCTTCTTGCCGACGACGTTCAGCTCGACGGAGCGGCCGGCGGCTTCCTGGCCGCGGATGTGCTCCATGGCCGTCCGCAGCATCGCCGAGTTGTAGCCGCCGCACAGCCCACGGTTACTCGTCAGCACGATGAGGATCGTCCTGCCCGTGCCCTGGTTCACCGTCAGCAGCGGGTGCTGGATATCGCCGCCGGCCCGCGACAGCTCCTCGACCAGCCGCGTGATGTTCTCGACGTAGGGCTTGGTCGCCATCGCCCGGCTGTAAGCGGACTGGAACCGGGCGGTCGCGATGAGCTGCATCGTCCGCGTGATCTTGCGGATATTCTGGACCGCCTTGCGTCGCTTGCCAATCGCACGTGCCTTGGCCATCGGGTTCCTCGATGTTGCCTCCGTTCAGCCGGGGCCGCTCGCCGTCTCGGGCGGCCCGCCGGCATGACCCGCAAACCAGTGCTCGACCCCGGCCGGTGCCCGTTCCGCCGCCAGTCGCAGGGCGATTCGGGCGTCCTGGTCCATGCCGGGGTTGGCGGCCCACAACTGGATCCGCCAGTGGTCCGACGGCGTACACCACCCGCCGATGCTCCGCCACGCCGCCACGCCGCCCACGGGCAGCACCCGATCCGAATCCTCCAGCACGATCTGCACGCCGGCGCCCGTGGTCCGCTGCGTCACGTAATCCACTGTGTAGTCACCCCGGACCCGCGCCAGGGCGACTTGCGGATCGTGCAGCCCTCGCAGGTCGACGACCCGGGCGTTGGTGTCGAACGTCAGCAGTCCGCATCGCGTGGCCGCCACCGGGCCGTTCGGGAAAAACGTCCGCACAAACGACGCCACCGCCCGGTCAGTCTTCCAGGCGTCGGCACATCGGTCGGGCGCGTCGATGGTGAGCCTCAGCGACGGCATGGCGATCAACACGATCGGCACCAGGCAGGCCAGAACCACCAGGACCAGGCCCTTGCGTGACTCCGTCGGGCTGGCCGCTCCGCGGGCCATGCCCCGCCCGACCGCGACGAAGCCCATCGGCATCAACCAAGCAGACGCGGCCAGCGGTTCGCCGCGCACGAGGGCTACGTGCACGAGGGCCGTCACGATGTATACGAACAACCATGCCGCTCGTTCCCGGTCGTCCGCCTTCGTCGAGGCCGCGTCCGCCCGCCGCATCCACAGCAGCGCGACGGCCACAAGCGCGAACAGCGATACGACGGTCGCCAGGCTGCCCAGAAACCCGCTGTAGAAATACCCGATCCCCTCTCGGCCCAACTGAGCCTTCGTGTCCGCCCACCAGATGGCCCACGCGTTGGGGGCGATCCAGCCGCCGCCCTTGAAGACCACGACGCCCATCACCCCCACCAGCAACGTCGCCGTGGCCAGCGGCAGCCACATCCGACGCAGCCGCCGTTGACCGATGGCCCACAGCGCGATCGCCAGCAGGACGATCAGGCCCTCGTGGCCCATGAGCATCATCAAGGCGACCGCCAGCGTGGCCTTCGCGACGGATCCGACGCCTGCGTCGTCGCGCTCGATCAAGCCGATGCACGCCGCCGCGGCCAGCAGCACGAACACCGCCCGAGCCGGCCATTCCGTCCCCGCCAGCACCAGTGCCGGCGCCGGCGTCAGCACGCTCAGCAGCACCAGCCCGCCGAACATGGCCCCGGCCGAGCACTCCCGCCGCAGCAGATGCCCGGCGATCAGCAGCAGCGCCGCCGCGAAGGCCATGTTCGCGGCCGCGGGCAACATCGCCGCCCCGCCGCCCCCCACCGCAGCCTCCGCGGAAAGCCAGGGCAACCGCATCAGGCCGGCGAGAAGGATCGTCCAGCCCCACGCCGCCGATGCCGACATGGTCCGGGCAAACGATGCGTCCCCCGACCACGCCTGGGGCCCTGCGTCCACCAACTGCCGCGCCGCCGTCAGGTGCTGGTAGGCGGCGTCCGTGGAGTACGTGAATTCCCCGTGGCACAGCCGGTTCGCCCGGTACAACTGCACCAGTGTCAGACCCAGGACGACGACGACCGCCGCCAGCGCGGCGAACCGCGCGCCGGCCGCCGGCCTGCTCCGCGAGGCGAGCGATCCGGCGTCGTTCGACGCGGAGGCGCCCGGCGGGTGCTCGACCGACATGGGACTGGGTGGTTGGTCGGCCATGTCACTTCTGCTCCGAGACGAAGCGCTGCTTGAAGTTCCTGATGATCTCCTTCAACCGCTCCGCCAGTGCATCCGGCAAGTCGCCGGTCTTGATGATCTCCTCGCGGACCTCGGGGAACTCGTCCTGAATGTGCCGCAGCAGGCCGGCCTCGAACGCGGCAATGCGCCTGATCGGCAGGTCGTCGCAGAACCCGCGGGTGCCCACGAACAGGCTCAGCACCTGGTCGGCCACGTGGTACGGCCGATACTGTCCCTGCTTGAGCAGCTCGACCATCGCCTTGCCGCGGTCGAGCTGGCGCTGCGTGGCCGCGTCCAGCTCGGTGCCCAACTGGGCGAACGCCTCCAGGTCGCGATAGGCCGCCAAGTCGAGCCGCAGCGAACCCGCCACCTTCTTCATGGCCTTGATCTGGGCCTTGCCGCCCACCCGCGACACGCTGATGCCCACGTTGATCGCGGGCCGCACCCCCGCGAAGAACAGATCGGGCTCCAGGTAAATCTGCCCGTCGGTGATCGAGATCACGTTGGTCGGGATGTAGGCCGACAC
>JACQVT010000438.1 GCA_016209665.1 Planctomycetota bacterium
CCCCAGGCGTTCAGCCAGGGCGGCGAAGTCCAGATAGTCGCGGGTGGCATTGCGCTTGAGGATGAGTACACTCTTGATGCGGAGCATCTCCGCTTCGGTTGGCACCCGCAGGCGGACATCGCCGACGCTGACCTCCTGGGTTTGGAGCGGCTGATCGCGAGTCAACTGCCGCACGCCCGTTTCAATACCGTCGAGGTTACCCAAGATCAGCACCGGTCGCTTGACCCGCGCCGTGCGCCAGCCCGCCACGGACTCCAGTTGGGCCAGCACCTCGTCGAAACGACTCCGGAGGTCCGGGAGGACATGGTCGGCATCATACGACATGCGGTGCCGCGCGAAGATGGCCGCGGCGGTGCCGCCTACCAAGGTGGCGCCGGGCACGATTTGCTGAAGGTGCGCGGCCGCCGAAAGCAGTTGCTCCCACTCAGGCAGGTTGTTTGCGGACATAGTGGTCCCAGAAGTGGTACCGCTGCGCGTACGGGTCGGCGAGATGCGCAGCGCATATTCGGAGAATCCGGTCGCGGACATCCGCGCGACTGACCGCGGCGTCGCGCAGCTCCTTCCAGTCATCCAGCCGGCCGCGGGCGATCACATCGTCCACCGCGGCCAGCGTCCAGTCGGAATGGTTCAGGTGTCGGTGAATCATCCGCAGCGATTATACACCGGTCGTCCGGGTGGGTGCCAAGGGCGTGGGACCCCTGAGGCCCCCAGCAACGCGGTCGAGCACCATCCCACCCGTGGCGTTGAAAACAAGGATCATCCCTCGTGCACAACCCGCCGGGGTCCAACGTCCTCGCGGATGGGCGAGCTTACTCGAATACACCGTTCTTTCGGCGACGACGCCACCACCTCGATGGGGAATGCCGGCACCCTCGTCGGCGTACAGTACCGTGTCATGATCGGATCGTCGGCTTGCCGGCTGGAGATCGTGCGGTATTCTGCTGACTGTCCGCGAATCGCATTGGATCACGCTACGCAAAGGGGCTTTGAGCATGTTGCGCCATCTGACAATCTACTTGGTTCTCGCCGTACTGGCCTTCCTGGGATCGACGCCCGACCTTGTCGCGGATGACGGTTCGTCCGTGTGGGTGAACGAGCTGACGCCGGAAGGAGCGGCGGCGGACGGCGGGGCGCTCCCGTTCTCGTTCACGTACGGGGGCAAGCCGTCCGCGGAACTGCTGTCGTCGTGGCGGCGACAGGCCGCCGAGCCGGTGGTGGCAGGCGGCGTCACCCGCCGAACGGCCACCTGGGACGATCCGGCCACGGGCCTGCGGGTCACTTGGCAGGTCGTCCGGTACGCCGACTACCCGGCGGCGGAGTGGCTGCTGTGGTTCGAGAACCGCGGCGACAGCGATACGCAGATCGTGGAGAAAGTGCAGGCGATGGACGTCGTGTTCCGCGGATCCCTCGGCGGTCCGACGCCGTTCCGGCTGTACCGCACGAAGGGCGGGCCGGCGAACCCGGCGGATTTCGAGCCCTATGTTGTCGGCGTGGACCGCGACCACCCGAAGTCGGCCACGGCCGGCCAGGGCCGGTCGTCGCACCTGAACCTCCCCTTCTTCAAGCTCGACACCGCCCGCGGGACCGTCGTCATCGCCGTCGGCTGGTCGGGGATGTGGAAGGCCGACTTCACCTGCCCGGAGAACCGCCAGTTGCGCGTGACCGCCGGCCTGGAGAAGACCCACTTCCGCCTCCACCCGGGTGAGAAGGTGCGCTCGCCGCGGATGCTGGTCCTGACCTGGTGCGGCGACACCTGGGAGGCCAACGCCCGGTTCCGCCGGCTCCTCTACGACCACTATGCCGCCCGCCGGTCCGGCCAGGCCCCCCTGCCCATGCTGTTCTGCAACACCTGCTTCACCCGGGGCGGCGGCTGGCTGAACGAGTGCAACGCCCAAAACCAGATCTCGCTCATCAACGCCTACGCCCCCCTTGGCCTGGCGGCCGTCCTGACCGATGCCGGCTGGTTCGAGGGCGGCTGGCCCGCCGGAGCCGGCAACTGGACCCCTCGCAAGGACGCTTACCCCGACGGTATGGGCCCCGTTGCCGCCGCCGCCAAGGCCAAGGGTATGATCTACGGTCTGTGGTTCGAGCCCGAGCGGGTGGTCGCCGGCACGTGGTTGCACAAGAACCGGCCCGAATGGCTCCTTCGAGCGAGGCCGGGCGACCAGCAGACGTACCTCCTGAACTTCGGCCTGGCTGAAGTGCGGCAGTATTTCTTCGAGATCGTCAAGGGGTTCATGGACCTGCCGGGATTCCGGTTCTATCGCCAGGACTTCAACATGGACCCGCTGCCCTACTGGCGGTTCACCGATCCCAACGACCGCCAGGGCATCACGGAGATGAAGTACATCGAGGGTCTCTATGCCTACTGGGACATGATCGCCCAGGCCTGGCCCGACAGCGTCCGCGAGGAGTGCGCCAGCGGCGGCAACCGCATCGACCTCGAGACGGTCATGCGCATGCACCTGCACCAGAAGACCGACTACTGGTTCCGCGACGAAGTGGACCAGGCGAGCCTGTGGGGCCTGAGCCAATACCTGCCCAACAACGTGGTTGTCGCCCACCTCAACCGGCTGGACGAGTATTCGTTCCACTCCACGCTGGCGTCGTCGCTGTGCCTCGGCTGGATCGCCGACGCCCCCGACTTCGACGTCAAGGGCGGCCGGGCCTTGCTCGACCGTTACCTCGCCGTGCGGCATCTGCTCGTCGGCGAGTGGTACCCGTTGTTGCCGTACTCACGCGGGATGAACGACTGGACCGGCTCGCAGTTCCATCGCCCCGATCTCGACGAGGGGATGCTGCTCGTGTTCCGCCGCCCCGAGAGCCCGTACCGGACGGCGGACGTGGCCCTGCGCGGCGTGCGTCCGGACCACACCTACGAGATGGAATGCTTCGGCATGGACGGCGTGCGCCGCAAGGTCCGGGCCATGGGCCGCGATCTGCTCAGTGGCACGGTACTCACGCTTCCAAAGCAGCATCAGTCGGACCTGATCGTCTACCGGCGGGCGGCCCACTGAAGAGCGTTTCAAGCCTGTGCTCCTGTGCCCCGCCCTCTGCGAGGGCTCGATCCGGCCGAACGGACGGCCTATTCGCCCGCCGGGGTGGCGGAGCGGCGTCCGACGCGCCTACCAAGTGTTTCGACTTCGCGACACATCTGGGTGCCGAACTGTCCACGGCGGGCGTGCCTGTATCGGGCACGGCACACCAAACCTTGCCCGCAGATTCTCTTCACGATCAATTGGTCAGAATATTTTGTGAGGCCTCTTGGCGCCCTGCGGTTTTGGCTATAGAGTACCCGATAGTTCTGGTTACTACCGCCGACGGCCTCGCCGGTCGAGGCGTCGTCAAACGATTCTGGAGGTCTTTATGAAGAAACGACAGACACTGTGGTTCAGATCGCTGGCGGCACTGAGTTGCGTGCTCGTCTTGATCTGTGTGGGCGTGATGGGACAAGGCTGCCCGCTGTTCGAACAGCTACCGCGCCCGGAGGAGGAAC
>JACQVT010000427.1 GCA_016209665.1 Planctomycetota bacterium
CGACCGGCATCCACCCGAAGCAGCCCGAGCATCGACCGGATCAGCGTCGTCGTGCCCGCCCCGTTAAGCCCCAGGAAGCCGAAGATCGACCCTGCCGGCACGTCCAGATCGACGCCGCAGAGCACCTCGTGCTGCCCGAACCGCTTGTGGAGCCCTTCGACATGGATGACCGGTTCCGCATCGCTCATTGGGGCGACCTCCCTCCCGACAGGGCCTTGATCGCGCGGTCGAGCAGACCGTGCAGCTCCTCGGGACTGATCTCGAAGTGGACGGCCTGGGCCGCCGCCTGGCCCAGAATCGCCGACAACTGCTTGATCCGCTCCGATTTCTTCAACGTCGGCACCGAAGCCTGAACGAATGTGCCATCCCCCTGTCGGCGGTCGATGAGCCCCTCGCGGTCGAGCAGGTCGTAGGCCTTCAGCACCGTGTTCTGGTTGACCGGCAACTGCCGGGCGAGGTCCCGCACGCTGGGCAGACGATCGCCCGGCCGCAGCATCCCGGCCGCGATCTGGTAGCGAACCTGGTCCACGATCTGCCGATAGACCGGGACCGCCGAACTGGATTCCAGGCGGATGAACATGACTGTTCTACAGTAATATAACACCAGATCGGGGAGCGGTCAAGGGGGCAAGCGCGAAAACTTCGCGCGATCCCATAGGGCGCAGCGTGTCAGTCCAACGAGTCGATCGCGAACCCCACCGTCTCGTCGGCGTCGATGATGTACAGGACCGTCAGCTTGTAGAGACGTCCCGACACCCCCTGAATCTTGATCGCCGCCCCCACCGGCACGTCATCCGGCTTGACCTTGAACTTGCCCGCGACGATCTCCAGGTCGGCATCCAGCGGTTTGCGGTCGGTGTCCTTCACCTTGACGGAAATCCCGTCCACCGTGACCACCACCTTCTTGTACCGCGAGTTATCGCGGCTCACGGTGCCGACGTACAGATGTTTGGGCGGCGGGCGGTCGGCGGCGGACTTCCGCTCAGCCGGTCCGCCGGCGCTGGACGGTGTTCCCGCCTTCGCGGCGGCCTCGTGGGTTGAAGCGGTCTTGGTTTCCGCACCGTCGTTGGACCGTCGCGCTGTCGCATCGACGAGGCGGCCAGAGATCGGGGCGGGGGCCGGCGCTGGCGGCCGCTCCGGGCGGTCCCGGTGGCCGGCCTCGACTGCTGCGCGGCGACCGTCCGCCCCCGCCGGCTGAGTCGACACCTCGATCAACGGACGGCTCGCCTCGCCGGCCGGACGGGTTTCCGCGGAACTCCAGAACGTCGCCCCGGGCAGCGAACGCCGGCCCGTGCTACGTACGGTTGTGGACTCCGGTGACGGGCGGCGAGCCGGCGTGTCCTCACGCTGATGGCCGCTGGACGGAGGCCCGCCCGGCCCGTCGGCGGGGGGAGCCACCGCGGCGAGTTCAGCCGGTGCGGACGCAACGGCCGGTTCGGGAGTCGCGTCGGCGATCGGCGCCGCCTCGGCGGACATCGGCTGAACCTCCGACACGGCGACCGCCGGCTGAGTGTCAGTGAACTTGGCGCCCGACGGAAACGCGGCGACCACCGGCGGCGGCGGCGCCACGGCCTGGGCCTTCTTCTGAAGGCCCGCCGCCAGCGCGTTCGACGGATCCCACTTGGCCGCCCTCTCGCATTCCGCCAGGCACGCCTCGGCATCGCCCGCGTCCAGCGCCGCTTGGCCTCGGGCCAGATGCACGGCGACGAGCGACGAGCGGGCATGGGCCAGCAACTCGCGGGCCTCGGTGCTGTCCTGGTCGACCTCGACGGCCTCGCCCGCCTGGGCGATCGCCTGCTCCCAGTCCTCGCGGGCGGCTGCCTCGCGGGCCCTGTTCGCCAGTTCCTTGCCGCGGCCGATCGCCTTGTCCACCGCGACCGTCAGGCTGTTGGCGCCGGGATGCGCCGGCATGTAACCCAGGGCCTTGTCCAGGGCCTTCCTGGCCTCGCCGAGCCGATGCTCGGACATCAGCTTGTTGGCCTGCTCGTAGTAATGCTCCGCCGCTGCCGTCTCGGCGTCCGACAGCGCGTCGAGACACGCCGCATCCCGCGGATTCCGCGATACCGCCTGCTGGGCCACCTCGACCGCCCGGTCGTAGTCGCCCGCGGCCATGAGCTGCTTGCTCGCCCGCCGTTGTTGCCCGGCCGCCGCGCACCCGCCACTCACCGCCGCGATCAGGGCCCCGGCGGCCATCCATCCGAACGCACGCACACTCACCAACTGCATCAGCGTTGAGATCATCATCTTTCCCACGGTCGCAGGCGTTCGTCGTCGCTCCCCACGGGCGGCGGCGGGACCGCACGCGACGATTCTCAATAGGCCCCCCGGGCGCGGCACACCGCGGGGATCGTCTTGAGAAGATACTTGAAGTCCTCGAGGATGGAGTACTGGTTGATGTACATCAGTTCCAGCTTGATCCGCTCGTCGAGCGGCAGAACGCCTCGCCCGTTCACCTGCATCGGCCCCGTCAGCCCCGGCTTGATGCTCAGCCGCTTGCGGTGCCACAGCTTGTAGTGCTTGACCACGTCCACCTGCTCGGGCCGCGGCCCCACCATGCTCATGTCGCCCTTGAGCACGTTGATTAGTTGCGGCAGCTCGTCCAGGCTCGTCCGCCGCAGCAGCCGGCCCACCCGCGTCACCCGCGGATCGTCCGGTATCTTGAACACCGGCTCGGCCAGCTTGCTCAGATCGACCAGTTCGGCCAGCCGCGCCTCCGCGTCCGGAACCATCGAGCGGAACTTGTACATGCGGAAGTGCCGCCCGTTCTCACCCACCCGCTCCTGCGAAAAGAACACCGGCCCCCGTCCCCGCGAGTCGATCAGAATCGCGATCGGGACCAGCACAAACAGCGGCGACGCCAGCGCCAGGCAGAAAAACCCCACCGCCACGTCGAAGCCGCGCTTCACCAGGCTCCGGTAGCCCGTGATCACCGGGTCCCGAAGACCGATCAACGGAATGTCGTCCACCTCGGTCATCGTCGCCCGGATCATCACCACCTCGAACACGTC
>JACQVT010000463.1 GCA_016209665.1 Planctomycetota bacterium
AGACTGGACCGGCTGGAAGCCGGTCCCACACGGAATGACCGGCAAGATGCCGGTCCCACATGGACTGACCGGCAGGGTGTCCGGTCCCACATGGACTGACCGGCAGGGTGTCCGGTCCCACATGGACTGACCGGCAAGATGCCGGTCCCACACTGAGGGCGGAGTTGATGGCATCGGTGATCGGGTCGGCGATCGAGGAGCTGGACACGCCGGCGTTGCTGCTGGACAAGGCGGCGTTCGAGCGGAACCTGGGACGGATGGCGGGGTTCTTCGCCGGGCGGCGGGCGCAACTGCGGCCGCATTTCAAGAACCACAAGTGCACGGAACTGGCGAAGCGGCAACTGGCGGCGGGGTCGGCGGTGGGCATCACCTGCGCGAAGCTGGGCGAGGCGGAGGTGCTCGTCGAGGCGGGGATCGACGACGTGCTGATCGCCAACCAGGTAATGGGGCCGGCGAAGGTCGATCGCCTGGCGGCGCTGGCGAGGCGAGCGAAGGTCCGCGTGGCGGTGGACCACGCGGACCAGGTCGAGGGGATCGCCCGGGCGGCGGAGCGGGCGGGCTCGACGGTGGGCTTGCTCATCGAGGTCGAGATCGGCATGGGGCGGTGCGGCGTGATGCCGGGCGAGCCGGCGCTGGAGCTGGCCCGGTGCATCGTGGGGCGGCCGGGCGTACGGTTCGACGGGTTGCAGGCCTATGAAGGCCACCTGGTGGCGGTGAAGGACCGGGCGGAGCGCGAGCGGCGGGTGTGGGAGGCGTTCGCGCCGGCGGTGGCGACGCGGCGGGCAATCGAGGCGGCGGGGATGCCGGTGGCCGTCATCAGCGGCGGGTCGACGTCGACGTATGCCATCACGGGTCAAATAGATGGCATCGAGGAAATCCAGGCGGGGACGTACCCGACGATGGACTGGATGTACCGCGAGCTGGCGCCGGAGTTCGAGATCGCGCTGTCGGTCCTGGCCCGGGTGATCAGCCGGCCGGCGGCGGATCGGGCGGTGCTGGACGTGGGACTGAAAGGGCTGGGGCACGAGTTCGGGCCACCCAAGGCCAAGGGGCATCTCGACGCGGACATGCCGTTTCACCTGTCCGAGGAGCACTGCACGGGGCGCAGCGTGCCGGATTGGCCGTTGGGCTCGCTGGTCGAGTTGGTGCCGAGCCATTCTTGCACGACGTGCAACCTGTATCGGCAGATTCACGTGCACGAACGGGGGCGGGTGGTGGACGTGTGGCCGCACGAGGGGTCGGGGCGACCGCTGTGAGGCACATCCGGTAGACATCTCGACACGGGTTCATATCCGGTGGAGGCGGTTTCGCGGCCGGGACCACGGCCGGATGGGCTGGGGGTATGCCCCGATATGCGGTTGGCCCAAAGAAGCGGTCAGGAATGCGTGCTCCCCCCAACGCAAGGCGGGCAGGGATGCCCGCCCCCCAACACAAGGCGGGCAAGGATGCCCGCCCCCCATAGACGGCGGGCGAACGGATTCGGATTGACAAAACCAGCGGTCGCCAGGTAAGATGATTATATAATCTGGCGTCGCGACTGAGATTGAGGAATGGAAGGGGTTTACGAGAGGGGAGGAAACCCATGTCGATTCGGCCTGGCCTGATGCTTGGTATTGGCTGCGCGATCGGTCTGCTGTGGGGGTCTCAGCCACTGGCCGCCCAGACCGGAGGCGTCTGGTTCTACCGCGACGACGAGCCGGTTCGCGTGGAGCGATCGACGCTGACGGCCTCCTCGGCGGCGGGGGAGGCGATCGGGGCGCTCGTGGCGGGGCCCACGGCCGAGGAAGCCGGCCAGGGAATCACGTCAGCGATCCCGGCCGGGACGAGTGTCACGGGGCTGGCCGTGACCGCCGAGGCGATCGCGGTCGATCTGTCGCCCGAGGTACTGGCGGGCCTTGACGAAGCCGCACTGCTGGGCATCTACGACCAGTTCCGGTTGACGCTGGCGGGCTGGCCGGAAATCGCGAGCGTCCGGCTCACCTGCAAGGCACAACTGCTGTCGTCGTATCTGACCCCGGTGATGCCGGTGGAGAGCACGGCGCCGGCGATACCGGCAGGCGGCGTCACGACCGGCGTGGGCCTGGCGGGCAGGAACATCACAATCGGCCCGTCGCACGGCCGATTCTGGAACGGTTCCGGTTGGTACTGGCAGCGCGGCGACCCCTGCGGGCTCGGCGAGGCGGTGCTCGAAGACACGAACAGCATCCGGCTGACGCAGTTCCTGTACCAGTACCTCGTCCAGGACGGGGCAACGGTTCACTCCCCGCGGCAGCTCTTGAACGAAGCGGACTGCTGCCATTCCGAGACGAACCTGCCCTGGTGGAAGATGTGCGCCCAGAGCTGGCTGCGGAACAGCGGCTTGCCGTGCAGCGTCTGGGCAAACTCGTCGGGCAACTGCGGGGCGGACTCGGCGACCAGCCGGTCCAGCGACGACATTCGGGCCCGGCCGTTGTTCGCCGACTATCGCGGATCCGACATCTACATTTCCTGCCACACCAATGCCGCCGGCGGCACGGGCACGGAGACGTTCCGCGATACGGCCATGGAGCATCCGGCCCACGAGACGGCGAGCTACAACCTGGCCCTGGCGGTCAACGACAACGTGATCAGTGCCATCCGCGAGATGTACGACAGCGGCTGGGCCAACCGCGGTGTGAAGGACTCCGCGGGCGGCTTCGGCGAGATCCGCATTCCCGATCGGCCGGCGATCCTGATCGAGCTGGCGTTCCACGACCGCTGCGACAAGGACGCCCTGTACCTGGTGGACAACTTTTTCCGCTCCGTGGCCGAGTGGGGGCTGTATCGCGGGGTCTGCCAGTATTTCGGCAACACGCCGACGTGGGATAGGTATTCCTGCGAGTACGTCAGCGACACCATCCCGTCGTCGATGGTGCCGAGCCAGAGCTACAACGTGAGCGTGACCTTCCGCAACCGTGGCGTGCTGTGGTCGGAGGCCCGCAGCTTCCGGCTCGGGGCGGTCAACGACAGCGACCCCTTCACGACGAGCAACCGCGTCACCATTTCCGGCGAGGTGCGCCCCGGCAACACCTACAGCTTCAACTTCATCATGACGGCCCCGACCATTCCCGGCATCTACACCACCGACTGGCGCATGGTGCGGGACGGCGTGACGTGGTTCGGCCCGACCCACGCCGAGCAGGTCGAGGTCAGCGGCGAAGACACGCCCCCGGTGATCACGAACCACCCGACGAACCAGAACGCGGCCGGGGGGGCGACGGTGGTCTTCACCCTCGACGCGGGCGGCACGCCCCCGCTGTCGTACCAGTGGCAGAAGGACACTGTCGATCTGATCAACGGGGGCCGGATCTCGGGGGCGACGAGTTCGACGCTGCAGATCGCCAGTGCCGACTCCGTGGACAACGGCAGCTATCGGTGCATCGTGAGCAACGCGTTCGGCACGGCCACGTCGAACGCGGCCACGCTGACCGTGGTGACCGGCCCGTCCACGTGGATCGTCGAGACCCGCTCCGGCGGGCAGAACTACACCACGAACTTCTCGAAGGTGGGCACCTGGGCGGACGTGACCGGCAAGAGCACCGCCGCAGGCACGACGGCGGGCATCGGCCACATCTACACGAGCACGGCCTACGCCGGCCGGTCGGCAACGTACAGCTTCACGCCCGGGACCACGGGGGCCTGGAGGGTCTACGCCACCTGGGTCACGTCGAGCAATGCCTGCCCGAACACGCGTCACGTCGTCACGCACGCGGGGGGCTCGGCGTCGGTGATCATGAATCAGACTACCGGCGGGAACACCTGGAACCTGGTGGGCGAGTTCACGCTGAACGCCGGCACGCAGTACACCGTCGCGCAGACCACCGACGGTTCGAGCGGCGGCGGCATCATCCGGTCGGACGCCATCAAGTGGGAGCGGGTCGTCCAGGTGATCGACCCACCGACGATCACCCAGCACCCGGCGGCCCGCTATATCTGTCCGGGTACGAACACCACGTTCTCGGTGACGGCCAGCGGCCAGGGACCGCTGACCTACCGGTGGCAGAAGGACAACGTCAACCTGAACGACGCCGGGCACTATTCCGGCGTGACCACGACGACGCTGACCGTCACCGGCGCGGACGCCGGCGACCTGGGCGGTTATCGCTGCATCGTGACCAACGCCGGCGGGAGCACGCCGTCCAACGCCGCAGCCTTGACCTTCAAGCCGGCCACGACCATCACCCAGCATCCCGAGCCGCAAAGCATCCCGCTGGGGGGCTCGGCGAGTTTCACCGTCGCTGCGAGCGGAGAAGGCACGCTCAGCTACCAGTGGCGAAAGGACGGCGTCAACCTGACGGACGACGCGCGGATCACGGGCACGACGACGGCGACGGTGAGCATCGTCGGGTTCGTCGGGGCGGATGTCGGCGATTATGGGTGCGTGGTCACCGGCGGCTGCGGCACGACAACGTCGGGCAGCGCAGCCCTCACCGTGCTGCTGCCCCCGCACGTGCCCGGCGACACCGATGACGACGACGACGTGGACATGGAAGACTTCGGCGTGATCCAGGCCTGCCTGACCGGTCCGGACGAGCCGCAGACCGACGCCGCCTGCTCCAGGGCGAAGCTCGACCTGGATGAGGACGTGGACGAGGCGGACATCGCGATCTTCCTGCAATGCATGACCGGTCCCGGCGTGCCGGGCGACGTGAACTGCAGCGGCCTGTGATTGGGACGCATGGCCATTGACAGCAGGCCTGCCATTGTGTCACCACGACCATATCAGCACGCCACGTGGTTGCGGAGCGGCTTCGAGGGGCGGATCGGATGATTCAGCGGACTTGGTTTGTGTTGGTGGGATCGAGCATCCTGGTCGCGGCGATGCCTTCGCTCGCGGGTGAGGCCGTGCGCGTTCGCTTCTACCGGGACGGCGACCTGGTGCTGGTGGATCGGACGACGATCGTGGCCTCGACGCCCATCGAGACGGCGGTCCGGGCCCTGGTCGCCGGCCCCACGCCGGAGGAGCTGACCGCGGGCCTCACATCCGCGATTCCCGCCGGGACCGGCGTCGTCGGCCTGGTGGCGGGCGGCGACTCGGTGGCGGTCGACCTTTCGCCCGAGGTGCTGGCCGGCCTGGACGAATCGAAGCTGCTCGCCATTTTCGATCAGTTCCGGGCCACGCTGTTTGACTGGCCGGAGATTCGAAGCATCAGGCTCACCTCCAAGGGCGAGTTGTTGTCGACCTATCTGCCGCCGCCTGTCCTATCCAGCGAGTCGTTGCCGCCGCCGCAGGAGGGCGTCACCACGGCGGTCGGTCTGGCCGGCAAGAACATCACGCTCGGCCCGTCGCACGGGCGGTACTGGAACGGATCGTATTGGAACTGGCAGCGGAGCGACCCGTGCGGCTTCGGCCAGGCCGTGCTCGAGGACACGAACAGCATCCGGTTGGCCCAGTTCCTGTATCAATACCTCGCGCAAGACGGGGCGACGGTGTACGTCGCGCGGCAACTGGATGAGGGTGACTGCTGCAACAGCGCCACGGGGCTGGCGTGGTGGAAGATGTGCGCCCAGACGTGGCTGCACGCGCAGGGCCTGCCGTGCAGCGTCTGGGGGACCTCCACCGGCAACTGCGGTGCGGACGACGCGGTGAACCGGTACAACGACGACATCCGGGCCCGGCCGCTCTTCGCCGACTACCGCGGCTCGCACATCTACATCTCCCATCACACCAACGCGGGCGCCGAGGGGACCGCGAACGGGACGATCACGTATCGCGACACGGCGATGGAGCACCCGGCCCACGAGACAGCGAGTTACAACCTGGCCCTGGCGGTGCAAAACAGCATCGTGTCGGCGATCCGGGAGATGTATGACTCGGGCTGGTACGATCGCGGCGTGGGCAACTCGAACGGGGGCTTCGGCGAGATCCGCATTCCCAATCGGCCGGCCTGCCTGATCGAGCTGGCGTTCCACGACAACTGCACGCGGGACGCCCTGTACCTCACGGACAACTTCTTCCGTTCGCTGTCGGAGTGGGCCGTCTACCGCGGGGTCTGCCAGTACTTCGGGGCGACGCCGGGTTGGGACCGCTACTCGGACGAGCTGGTAGGAGACACGATTCCGAGCACGATGATTCAGGGACAGGACTACCCGGTGACCGTGACCTTCCGCAACCGCGGCGTCGTCTGGTCGAACGGGCGGAGCTTCCGCCTCGGCGCGGTCAACGACAGCGACCCGTTCACATCGTTCAACCGGGTCAACCTCTCCGGCGAGGTGCGGCCGGGCTCGGATCACACGTTCAACTTCACGATGACCGCTCCGAGCACTCCCGGCCAGTACACCAGCGATTGGCGGATGGTGCGGGACGGGGTCGCCTGGTTCGGAGCGACGCTGGTCCGCCAGATCACCGTGGGCGTCCAGGGGATCCCGGGCGACATGGACGGCGACCGCGACGTGGACCTGGAGGACTTCGGGCGAGTGCAGGCCTGTCTGCTCGGCATCGGCGTTCCCCAGAACGATCCCGCCTGCGCCAGGGCCAACCTCGACGGCGATACCGATGTGGACGAGACGGATATCGCCCTGTTCATCGGCTGCCTGACCGCGCCGGGAGTGGAGGGAAGCGCGGACTGCGCGAACTGACGGCAGGCAGGATCGATCAGGATGGCCGCAACATCGCAAACCCCAAGCCTCGAGTGGTGCGCGCCGGTGACTGGGGTGTACCGTCGAATTGGGGTGGTCGTGTGGCCCAGCCGCCCCCGGCTGGGTTCACTGGGCGTCAGAATGCACAGTCGAGGGCGACTGTGCCACAATCTGTTGCTGCACCCCGGTGGCGACGCCGAGCCGGGTGGACAAGCGGGGCGTCGGCGGGGATTATGTCCGCCATGAGTGAGGCAACGAACCCCGCCGGCGGGCAGCGCGGCTGTCAGCGGCTCACCATCGAACAACTGCAAGCGTGGGAGCGACTCGGCTACGGGATGTTCATCCATTTCGGGATGAGCACCTACGTGGACCTGACGGGCAAGGTGTTCTTCAAGCCCGACGGCAGCGACCCGCCCGAGCGGTACAACCCCGACGGGCTGGACGTGGACCAGTGGGTCTGCGTGGCCCGCGACGCCGGCATGACCTACGCGGTGCTGACCGCCAAGCACATCTCCGGTTTCTGCCTGTGGCCCAGCCGGCACACCCGCTACAGCGTCGCGAGCGGCGGCGACCGCACGGACGTCGTCGAGGCGTTCGTGACGGCTTGCGAGCGGCGGGCGGTGCGGCCGGGGCTGTACTACAGCTCCTACGACAACCACCACCGGTTCGGCAGCCGGACGCGGTCGGACTTTCCGAGCAAACAGGCCTATTTCGACCTCGCCGCCAGGCGCCTGCCCTTTGGCAGCGAGCGGTGCGACGGACCCGACGAGGGCCGCATGATCTACACCACCTCGCTCTACCAGTCGTTCCAGACCGCCCAGATCGCGGAGCTGCTGACGCAGTACGGTCCGCTTGTCGAGGTGTGGATCGACCATCCCGACGCCCTCGGGCGGGGCTACCGCACCTACCTGTACCACGAGATGGCCCGCCTCCAGTCCGAGATCGTGGTGATGATGAACAACGGCACGCCCTCCAGCGAGGAGTACGACGTCGAGTACGCCTGGCCGTCGGACCTGATCGCGATGGAGCAGGGCGAGGTGACGGATCGCAAGTACCGCAAGTGGCGGACCATCGAGGGGGGGGAGTACTACGTGCCGGGCGAGGTGTGCGACTCGATCGCCCCGATCCGGCAGGACTGGTTCCATCTTCCCGACGATGCCTCGCGGCCGATGGAGCAGCTCGTGCGGCAGTTCCACTGGTGTCGCGAAGGGGGGGCGAACTACCTGCTCAACGTGCCGCCTGACCGGCACGGGGTGATTCCGTTGGTATTCGTGGAAGCGCTGCAGGAATTGCGGAAGTTGATGGGTCTGTGATCGGTGCGTGTGAGAGGGGACTCGCGCGCCGGCGGAACGTTTGCCGTAGCGGCCGGCGCCCCCGCCGGCCGTTGCGCCGCGGCTACCAGAAGACGTCCGGCGAGGGCGCCGGACGCTACGGTTTTTCTGAAACGGCTACAAGCGGAGATGGCATGTTCGGACTGAGTACGATCGACCTGGTGATGCTGATTGGCTACCTGTCCGGGATCACCGGGCTGGGTCTGTGGATGGGGCACAAGATCCACAGTCAGGCGGATTACTTCGTCGGCGGACGGCGGTTCGGCAAGGTGCTGGCGATTTTCACCGCGTTCGGGGCGGGGACGCACTCGGACCAGGCGGTCAGCGTGGTCGCCAAGACGTACCAGTCGGGCATGTCGGGCATCTGGTACCAGTGGCTGTACCTGTTCGCGACGCCCTTTTACTGGTGGATCAACCCGATCTTCCGGCGGTGCCGGGCCCTGACGACGGGGGATTTTTTCGAGGCCCGCTACGGGCGGGGGCTGGCCACGCTGTACGTCATCGTGGGCTTCGCCAACATGGCGGTGACCATCGGCATCATGCTGAAGGGGTCGGGGGCGATCATCGCGGCCACGACCGCCGGGGCGGTGAGCGAGAACCTCGCCATCGGATTCGTGACCGGGCTGCTGGTGCTGTACGGCGTGCTCGGCGGGTTCAGCGCGGCGGTGGTGACGGACTTCGTGCAGGGGTGCCTGACGATCGTGTTCTCGTTCCTGCTCCTGCCGTTCGCGATCTACAAGCTGGGCGGGTTCGACGGGCTGCACGCGGGGGTCGCCGAAACGATGGCCGCTCTGCAGCAGACCGCCACGGACCGGATAGTGCCGGCGGCCGCCGAGATGTGGAGCCTGGTCGCGCCGGGCGACATCGGCGTGTTCTATATCGTCATGCTGGTGATCAACGGCCTGATCGGATTCGCCCCCCAGCCCCACGTCATGCCGATCAACAACGCCCTGAGGACCGAGCGCGAGGCCCAGATCGGCGGGGTGTACGGGAGCCTGATGAAGCGGGTGTGCACGATCGCCTGGACCCTGCTGGGCATGTGCGCCATCGCGATGTACCCGACCATGACCGAACAATGGCAGTTCGACCAGGTCTTCGGGCGGATGGCCCGCGACCTGCTGCCGCAAGTGATGCCGGGACTGATCGGCATCTTCCTGGCCGCCCTGCTGGCGGCGGTGCTGGCCGCCTGCGACGCGTTCATGATCACCTGCGCGGGCCTGTTCACGCAGAACATCTACAAGCCGTTCCTGGCCCGGCACCGCGGCCACGCTCACTACATCAACGTCGGCCGACTGACGGCGGCCCTCACCGTGGGCGTGGGCGTGTGGCTGGCGATGAGCTTCGAGAGCGTGGTCCGCGGCCTGGAGATCTTCTGGCTGATCACGCCCATGATGGGTATTCCCTTCTGGCTGGGGCTGTTCTGGCGGCGATCGACGACGGCGGCCGCCTGGGCCTCGACGCTGGCGGCCTACGCCGTGCTGGTGGTCACGCTGCGGCCCGAGTTCGTGGACTGGGCCCGGGTGCACGCGACGTTTTTGCTGGCCCACCCGGCGGCCACCACCGTCTACCTGCCGACGCAGATGCTGCTGTGCCTGATCGTGGGCTTCGTGGTCATGGTCGCGGTCAGCCTGGCGACGCGGCCCGAACCGGCCGACAGGCTCGACCGGTTCTACGCCGTCATGCGGACGCCCGTCCGGCCGGGCGAAGTCATCGAAGCCCCGATGACCCTGCCCGCCGACATGCTACCCGCCCCCCAGAACAAGCTGATCAACCTGCCCAACTGGGAAATCCAGGTCCCAACGCGACGGGGCGTTGTCGGCTTCCTGATCGCCTGGATCCCGGTGGCCCTGCTGATCGGCTCGGTCTGGGTGCTCGTGCGCATCGGGGCGTAAGGGATTATTCATGGGCCACGTTCATTCGCCTGACTGATCGGGTTCTGGAGCACCCCTGGGGACTGCTCGCCATCGAGGCGGCGGTTCGTGTCGCCGGGGTCCTGAGATCGGCTGACAATCTGGGCCGTTTTATGTTGACAAATCGCCGATAATGCTGTAGACTAAAATCCGTTCTCCGGGTGCTGCCCCCTGTCCTGTCGAGGGAGTCTCGGTCGCGTCGGCGGACATGCACGTCTTGTGGGAGAACGATGACGAGGAGCGACACACGTGCGCGGATCGATCCCACGCTTCGCTTCGGTACTCGGCACGCGCTCGCTTGCCGGCCGAGTCGGTCCCTGTCCAGGGGGGCCTCGCTTCCACCGACAGGTCGGCGACCGCTCGGATGCGAGGCGGTCGGGGTTTACGCTGATCGAGATCCTGGTCGTGGTGGCGATCATCGCGCTGCTGATCTCGATCCTGTTCCCATCGCTCAAGCTGGCCCGGGAGCAGACGAAGATCACGATGTGCCTAACGAATCTGCACGATACCGGGCAGGCCATGCATCAGTATTCGATGCAATACGATCCGTACTACCCGCTGGTGTCTTACATCGGATGCTCGATTTACTACGATCGGCCCGGCGCGGACGACAACCTGTTCGTGCTGTGGTGGAAGCGGCTGACGCCCAACGTGGCCACGTTCACCTGCCCGTCCACCAAGCACCGAATCCGAAAGCCATACAAGGTCGATCGCGTGCCGGACAAGGGCGGCATCCGGTTCAACATCTATTGCGACCCACAGAGCAAGCAGGTCCGCAACGATTTCGAGTTCCATGCCCAACTGGTTGAAGAGATCGTTCAGGAGCCGACTTCGGGGGTGGTCAAGGTCAACGGCTACGGCACGAGCTACGAGTACGCGGGGTGGGCCGCCGGTCCAGAGGGTACCTCGACCAAGATCGACTGGTATCCATTCAAGAAGCAGAAGGAGGTGAACGGGCAACCGCTCATGGTGCGGAACATCAGGTTCCCCGCCTCCACCATGCTCATGAAAGACTCCGACGAGGGCAGTTCGCAGGGCGACGTGGTCGGGGCGCCACCGGGCAAAGCCATCAACAATGTTCCCGAGCCGTGGGATAACCACGGACGACTTCTGTCCAACTTCATGTACGCTGACGGCCACGCTGTGTCCAAGAGGTACGATCACAAGAACGGCCGGTACCGGAACTGAACGACTTTCCGCGATCTGCCGATATGGTGTCGACTCATGGTGGCCAAGACCGTTGCGGGCGAGGTGGCAGCGTGATCCATCGGGAAGGCCCTACCCTCCGCCGCCGATCGCCGTCGGCGTTCACCTTGATCGAAGTCCTGGTGGTGATCGCAATCATCGGCCTCTTGATCGCGGTGCTGGTGCCGGCGATGGCTCAGGCTCGGGAGGCGGCCAAGCGGGTGAGCTGCGCCAGCAGCGAAAAGCAGATCATCACCGCGGTGCACATGTACAGCCAGAAGTACGGCGGGTTCGTGCCCTTCAGC
>JACQVT010000429.1 GCA_016209665.1 Planctomycetota bacterium
ACGGGTTTTAGGATGCACTCATAGAGGGCGGCGGCGACTCCAAGCAGCTTCACACACGCTGCCGTGAGGGTTTTCGGCGACTGCTGGACCGTTGCGGCTTTTGCGGTCGCATGCCGCGCTTGGTGGCGTGCGGGAGCCGATCCGCAACGTTCGGCGACTTCAAGACAGCCCATGACCTTTCCGCCCCCGGAGAATACGTGGCCATGCTTGTCGACAGCGAGGACGCCGTCGAAGACATCGAACAGACCTGGAATCACCTGAAGAACCGCGACGGGTGGGAAAGACTCGAAGGTGCGAGCGACGAGCAAGTGCTGCTGATGGTCACATGCATGGAAACGCGGATTGTGGCCGACCGCGCCGTACTCAAGTCGCACTACGGCGCTGGCCTGCAAGAGAATGCCTTGCCCCCCTTGATCAACCTGGAGTCGCGTGCGCGAGAAGACATCCACACTGCTCTCACCCATGCAACGCGCGACTTCAGGAATGCCTACACGAAGGGGAAGCGGTCGTTCGAGGTGTTGGGTAAGCTGACCCCGGCGACGTTGACCCAGCACTTGCCCAGCTTTCAGCGTCTACGGCGAGTTCTCGATAGCAGGTTGTGAGTTTTCCCGCGGAAAAGCCTTCCCTCGCACCAGCCAGACGCGGTCATTCCGTGTCGGATGAGTCGGCGGGTTTCTTGCGTTGCGGCCGTGGGGGGCGCGGCGGGCGGCGGCCGGCGGCCACGTCTTCGTCGAACAGGCGCTTGCGGCGGAGGATGTGGTGGTAGTGCTGGGCGAAGCGGTGGGCCTCGTCGCGGACGGACTGGAGGAGGCGCAGGGCGGGGTTGTTCCGCGGCAGGCGGATGGGTTTGCCGCGGGCCTGGGTGTAGACCTCCTCCTCGCGCTTGGCGAGCGAGATGACCATCGGCGGGCGCATTTCCATCTCGGCGAAGGCCTCCAGGGCGGCGTGGAGCTGGCCGAGGCCGCCGTCGATCAGGATGACGTCGGGGTATAGCTCATCGCCGTCGGCGGCAAGGCGGTACCGCCGCATGATGACTTCCCGGATCATCGCGTAGTCGTCGATGCCCTCGACGGTCTTGATGCGGAACCGCCGGTAGCCGTTCTTGAACGGTCGGCCGTCGATGAACGAGACCAGCGAGCCGCACGATTCCTCGCCTTGCAGGTTGGCGATGTCGATGCCCTCGATGGTGCGCGGGGGCGTGTCCATCTCCAGCACGTCGGCGAGCTTGGCGAGCCCCTCCGTGGGGTCGACGTGGAACACCTCGGGCTGCACGTCGACGTTGGGGTCGCCCGAGAGCGACAAGGCTTCGAGGGCCTTGATCTCATCGCGGAGCCGGGCCGCCTGCTCGAAGCGCAGGGCCTTGGCCGCGTCGTCCATCTCCCGCCGAAGCTGCCGCAGGACGACGCTGCGCTTGGAGGCCAGGAACCTCTTGAGCCGGCCGATGTCCTGGCCGTAGTCCTCCGGCGAGATCAGATCGGCGCAGGGGGCCGTGCACTGGCCGATGCTGTAGAGCAGGCAGGGCCGGAAATGGCGCCGCTTCTCATCGCCGGCCAGGATCGGCATCTCGCAGGTGCGGAAGCGGAACACCTTCTGGAGCGAATTGACCGCGTCGCGCAGCCCGGCGGCACTGGTGAACGGGCCGTACAGCTTCGTGCCCTTGTGCCGCGGCTTGCGGGTGACGTAGACGCCGGGGAAATCGTCCGAGGTGGTGATCTCGAGGTACGGGAACGTCTTGTCATCGCGGAGCCGCTCGTTGTAGGGCGGCTGGATGTCCTTGATCAGACGGGCTTCCTGCAACAGGGCGTCGACCTCGGTCTCACAATCGAGGAAATCGAGATCGACCACCTGGGCGATCATGCTGGCGATCTCGGGCCCGCGGGTACGGAACAGGTCGGCCGAGTCCTGGAAATAGCTGCCGACGCGGCTGCGGAGGTCCTTGCCCTTGCCGATGTACAACACGCGGCCCTGGGCATCCTTGAACAGATAGACGCCGGGTGTCTTGGGGAGGTTGCGGATTTTTTCCTCGACGGCGCAGGAGGACGAGCCGCGGGGTTCATCCCCGCGCGTCGCCACCGGTTCGCCTTGCCCCCGTGGCGCGACCGGGATATCGTGCTCGTCGGTACCGTCGCTCATCGCCACTGATTATAGCGGCAAGCCGACCGGCCCGGTGAACGCCTGGACCACCGTCGGCGAGCCGGTCGCGAGGAGTCAGTCATGCTCCGTCTACCCCGTTTCGTGCTGCCAATCGCCATCGCCCTGGGATGCGCCGCCGCCGGGTCTGCCGCGGATCGGCCCAATGTGCTGGTCATCATGTCCGACGAGCACAATGCCGACGTCCTGGGCTGCTACGGGAACAAGATCGTCCAGACGCCCAACCTCGACCGGCTGGCGGCCCGCGGCGTCGTATTCGAGGCGGCCTATACGAACTCGCCGCTGTGCGTGCCGTGCCGGCTCTCGTTCACGTCGGGCAAGTACATCAGCCGGGTAAGCGCCTGGAACAACAACTGCAAGCTGCCGCCCGATTCGCCGTCGATCGCCCGGGTGATGAATGCCGCCGGCTGCGAGTCCTACCTGTGCGGCAAGATGCACTACGACCGCTCGTGCCGGTATGGGTTCACCGAGATCGGCGGCAACATGAACAACAGTGTCATGGACGGCCGCGGCGGCCGGCGGGCGCCCGGTGCCATCCAACCGTCCGGCAAGACCTCGGGCCGGTTCAACCAGTTCCACGCCGGGGACACGGGTGGCAACCTCGACCACGACCGCCGCGTCACCGCGGGCGTGCTCGACTTCCTGGCCCACCGCAAGCCGGCGGACAAGCCGTTTTTCATGATCGCCGGCTACCTGGCCCCCCATTTCCCGCTCATCGTGCCGCAGAAGTACTGGGACAACTACAAGGACAAGGTACCCATGCCGGTGATTCCGCCGGGCCACCTCGATTCGCTGCCGCTCAACTACAGGCACCTGCGCGTCGGCTTCGACGTGACCGACGTGGACCCGGCGACGGTGAAGAAGGGCCGCGAGCTGTACTACGGCCTGACGCAATGGCTCGACGAGGAGATCGGCAAGGTGCTCAAGACCCTGGACGACGCCGGCCTGGCCGAGAATACCGTCGTCATCTACACGACCGACCACGGCGAGAATCTCGGCGAGCACGGGCTGTGGTGGAAGAACTGCCTGTTCGACTCGGCCGCCCGGGTTCCCCTGATCGTCTCGTGGCCGAAGCGCTGGCCGGGCGGCCAGCGGCGTGCCGGGGCCTGCTCGCTCGTGGATGTCGTCCAGACGATCGCCGAGATCGGCGGCGGTGAGGTGCCGGCCGACTGGGACGGCGACTCGCTGTGTGGTTATCTCGACGATGTGGGCCACGCGTGGAAGGACCTGGCCGTCAGCGAGTACTACGGGCACAACGTCGCCTCGGGCTACGCTATGATCCGCAAGGGCCACTACAAGTACGTCTATCACACGCCGCCCGATATGAAGCACCCGGCGCAGCGCGAGCTGTACGACCTGAAGGCCGACCCGGGTGAGCTGCGCAACCTGGCCGCGGACCCCGATCAGAAACAGCGACTCACTGATCTGCATGCCCTGCTGGTCAAGGAACTCGGCGGGGAGCCGGACGCCACCGAGCTGCGCTGTCGCGAGGAGAACAAACGCGGCTACGGCCAGGTCGAGCGCGTGAAGCGAAACAAGCGCGAGTTGAACACGGCAGCCCAATGATGCCGCCCTTCGACGAATCCGGTTACCTCCCGCCCGGCGTCCACCCCGCCACGCGCG
>JACQVT010000465.1 GCA_016209665.1 Planctomycetota bacterium
GAGCCCAGCCGCCCTCGAAGGTCGCGTCACGTTTGTTGCCGCTGGCGTCGACGGCCGTCGGCCCGGCGGTCTCGTTGAGCCGCCAATAGGCGACCGGTCTGGAGGCAAGCACGGCCCGCGGGTAATCGGCGAAGGGGAAATCGGCGGAGGTCAGCTCGCGGCTGGGTTGGCCCGAGACGCGTTCGAGCAGCCCGCGGACGGCGGCGACGATCTTGGGCTCGGCCTGCTTGTCGAGACAGGAGGAGCGGGCCCGCCAGGTCTCGTAGCCGCCGAGGACGTGCTGCTCGGGCGTGGGGAGGTATCCGTCGTAGCCGTTGGCCAGCTCGATGATGAACGTGGGCCGCAGCGGGCTGGCCGCCTTGATCTTCAGGCCGGTGAGGGCGAAGACCTCGCAGGGGATGGCGGCGATGCCGCAGTCGCCGATGCGCAGGGCCTGGAGCGTGAGCCGATGCGTCGACGGCAGTTGATCGAGCAGGACCTGGTCGCGGGCGTAGACTTCGTCGATCGAGCGCGGCTTACGATCGGCGAACTCAGCGTAGCGTTGTTTCGCCGCGGCGAGGTCCGCGTCGCTGATGGGCCGAATCTCCAGCGGCAGGGTCGTTTCGGCCATGGCCAGATCGACGCGGTCGCGGTGCACGATCTTGGGATAGGCGGCGGCGACGGCATCGATAAGGATGGTGGCGAACGAATTGAGGTCGTGGTTGCGGCGGGGCTTGGAGTAGTCCATGTACCACAGGTCGCCGCTGGTGCCATTAGAGAGGATGCCGACGAACCTGGGCGTGCGCTCGCGGGCGCCGATGGCCTGGCCGATGCGTTCGGCGAAGGTGCCGAAGTAGTCGGCGGAGATGGGCTCGGCGCCGACGTAGTGCATGGCGTAGTTGGCGAACAGGGCCAGCGGCTCACCGTCGGCGGACTGCACGGAGACGATCGACAGATCGGGGTCGGCCGGGCCGGCGACGCCGAGGTACTCGGGGTTCTGGGGGCCGGGATGCATCATGGCCCGGACGGTGAGATGGCCGAAGGGGTCCTTGCCGATGCAGTCGGGCCGGCGAATCCAGCGGCGGCAGTGCGTGTAGTCGGTCAGGCGCCCCACGGACCAGCCGATGCGGGCCGGGGCGAGATTGGCGGCGGCGGCCTCGACCGCGCGGGCGATCAGGGCAGGCAGGCCGCGGCGGTAGTTCTCTTCCACGTCGGTGCCCAGGGCGCCAACGGTCGCAGGGGCCGAGTGCGTATGGGTGGCCGCCATCAGCATCCGGTCGGCGGGGATGCCGGTGGACCGGTTGGCGATGGTCTTGGCCTCGTCATAGACCGCGCGGTCGATGAGGCAACTGTCGACCACGGTGATGGCCAGCCGCGTTCGGCCGTCGTCGAGCACGATGGCCCGGGCGTGCAGTCGGTCGACGATCTTCGCGGAAGTGCGTTCGAGGAAGCCCCCCACCACCTTGACCGGCAACTCGGTGGGCGTGATGTCGACGGCGGCGGCGCCGGCTCGCAAGGGCCCTGGTTCCGCGGCCGCCATTAGCGTCGCCGGTACTGAGGCCAAGATGGTAACCACCACGATCACAATCCATACGTGCCGCTCATCAGACATCGCCTGATTCTCCTCTTCGGCCGTGCATCGAGTTGCAGCCCCTCGAGGCCAGGAGCCTGACGGACGCTTCCCAGATCACAGAACTGGACCGGCTGGAAGCCGGTCCCACACATGGGTCTACCTGTCGTATACCCCCAGTTCGGCGATGTTGGTGAACTGGGCGTCGCCGCCGGGCTTGCCGATCAGTCGGACGGCCCTGGTCGTGACGGGCTTGAACCGCATCTCGAACTGGAGGTTGCCTTTCTTCGCGCGGTCCGGGTCGTACGGCGGGTCGACGCGCACGTTCTCGGCGGAGGTCCAGCGGCCCTGGTCGTCGCGGTACTGCACGGTGACGCTCTCGAACCAGCCGCCATTGGGGTAGGCCCGGCCCATGGTGACGCTCAGGCGGCCGATCCTTACCGGCTCGCTCCACTCGTAGCCGTAGTAGTCCTCGGCGAGCGGGTCGTCGCCGTGGAAACTGTCGTAGGTAGGCGTGTCCATCCCGTCGCGGAGCACTTCGAGGTCCCGGCTGTTGCTGCCGGTGGGGTTGGTGACGGCAACCAGGATTCCGTCGGCCATCTGGGCGAGGCCCTTCCGGCGGACGGTCAACCGAAGCTGGGTGGTGCGGGTGGTCTGGCCGTCGGTGACGGAGACCTGGATGGGATAGTCGCCGGTGCGCGTGGGTGTGCCGGCGATGACGGTCAGCTTCCCCTCGCCGGTGAGTTCCATGCCGGGGGGCACGACGCCGGCGAACATCGAGACGCGGGCCTCGTCGACACGACCGTCGCTCGACCCGGAGGCTCTCGACGGGCCGACGAACTCGGGGCGGACGGTAACGGCATCGCCGACGTACAGGTGGACGGGGAACAGACGGACCTCCAGCGGCGGCGTGAAGTTCGCGGCAGGGTTGATGACCAGGACGGCGTTGTCGCCGGTACCCTCGATCCGCCCGCCGTGGCGGGACACCAGGTCGCAACCGAGCCGGGCGGTGCGGGCGGCGATGTCGGTCAGCTTGCCGTCGGGCAGGTGGTCGCGGGTGCGGTTCCGGTAGAAATCGTTGAGTGGCAACCGCCAGGTGTCGATCACGTGGGTGTACTTGCGCGGGATCGATTGGCTGCCGTGCATGAGGGCCACCAGGCCGGCGAGGGTGGCGCACTGGTTGTCGGCGTCGTAGCCGGCCATGCAGGCGTGGTTCATGGTCTTCTCGAAGTCGCCTTGCCCGTAGAGCAGGGCGAGCACGCCGAGGGTCCCGTTGAGCAGAGCGCTGACGCGGCCGGTGGCGATGCCCTCGGGCAGGCCGACGCGGTCGTGGTACTTCTCCTTGATGCGTTTGCGGACGGCGACCCAGTCGTCGCCGTGCTCGGCCTTCCAGTGGCGGACGTCGTCGATGGCGGTGCGGAAGATGCTGCCCGGCGGCAGGTGGTCGTAGCCGATCCGGCAC
>JACQVT010000430.1 GCA_016209665.1 Planctomycetota bacterium
GAGTCGGACAGCGGGCTGGTCGTCATCAGCAAGCGCAAGGCCGACCGCATCCTGAACTGGCAGCGGCTGGTCGAGACGGCCAGGGAGGGCGACTACTGCAAGGGCAAGGTCATGCGGAAGATCAAGGGCGGGCTGCTGGTGGACATCGGGGTGCCGGTGTTCCTGCCCGCCTCGCAGGTGGACATCCGCCGGCCGGGCGACATCGGGGAGTTCATCGGCACCGAGATCGAGGCCAAGATCCTCAAGATCGACACCGAACGCCGCAACATCGTCATCAGCCGCCGAAGGTTCATCGAGGAACAGCGGCAAGCGGCCAAGGAGCGCGTCCTCAACGAGATCGAGGTCGGCCAGATCCGCAAGGGCATCGTCAAGAACCTGGCGGATTTCGGGGCGTTCGTGGACTTAGGCGGGATCGACGGCCTGCTGCACATCACCGACATGAGCTGGGACCGCATCAGCCACCCCTCGGAGAAGCTGCGGATCGACCAGGAGGTCGAGATCAAGATTCTCAACGTCGACCGCGACAAGGAGAAGATCGCCCTGGGGCTCAAGCAGCTCACCGAGAACCCGTGGGAGCGGATCGAGGAGCGCTACCCGGTGGGGAGCAAGGTCAAGGGCGAGGTGGTCAACATCACGAACTATGGGGCGTTCATCAAGCTGGAGGCGGGCGTCGAGGGCCTGGTGCACATCAGCGAGATGAGCTGGACGCGGCGGGTCAACCACCCGTCGGAGCTGGTCGGCCTGGGCGACACCATCGAGGTGGTGGTGCTGGAGGTCAACAAGGATCGCCAGGAAATCAGCCTGGGCATGAAGCAGGTGGAGACCAACCCCTGGACCAAGGTGGCCGAGAAGTATCCCCCGAACACCATCATCGAGGGCAAGGTCCGCAACCTGGCGAACTACGGGGCGTTCGTCGAGATCGAGGAGGGCATCGACGGGCTGCTGCACGTGTCGGACATGAGCTGGACCAAGAAGATCAGCCACCCGTCGGAGGTGCTCAAAAAGAACGACACCGTCAAATGCGTGGTGCTCAGCGTGGACCAGGAGAAGATGCGGGTGGCCCTGGGCACCAAGCAGCTTACCGAGGACCCGTGGCTGCACGCCATCCCGTCGACCTACATCCCCGGCCAGATCGTCAAGGGCAAGGTCACGAAGATCACGAACTTCGGCGTGTTCGTCGAGCTGGAGCCGGACCTGGAAGGCCTGCTGCACGTGAGCGAGCTGGCCGACCACAAGGTCGAGGACCCGCACGACGAGGTGAAGGTCGGGGCCGAGGTCGAGGTCAAGATTCTCCGGGTCGATCCGCAGGAGCGCAAGATCGGCCTGAGCAAGAAGCGTGCGGAGTGGGCGACCAGGAAGGCCGGGCGGCCGGCGAGGCCAAGGCCCGCCGCGGCGGTCTCCACGGCCGCGGCGAGGTGTCCACGGACGTGATCACGTCGTTCCCGCTGCGTCAGCCGGAGCAGGTCAACGACCCCGGCGAGGCCGGCGGCGACAGCGGGCCGCAGGAC
This sequence comes from Planctomycetota bacterium, assembly GCA_016209665.1. Lineage (GTDB taxonomy): Bacteria > Planctomycetota > Phycisphaerae > UBA1845 > PWPN01 > JACQVT01. The sequence goes on from JACQVT010000430.1 coordinate 1,509, forward strand.
GGGTGATCGCGATCCGACCGGCCCGGACAAATCGATCCATAGCCCCAAGTCACCAGGGCTTAACGCCGATACTCCAGCGTGGACGTTGACCCGGCCTTTGACGGGACTTAACATCGGTTTGGATAGTCGGTGTTGCCGAAGCCGGCCGGCCCGAACGTCGGTCGGAGGATAGATCCGGGCCGACGCCGCCGGTTATCGGGCGTTGGTCGTCACGCAGGGAGGATGAAGTCATCGCGGTCGAAACCGGATTACAGCACTACCTCAAGCAGATCGACGCGGCTCCGCTGCTGACCGCCGCCGAGGAGCAGGAGCTGGGCCGCAAGATCCAGTATTCCTACAAGCTGGGCGACCTGCTCCGCGAGCGGAAGATCACGCTCGACGAGAAGGAACAGGCCGAGGAGGAAGCCCAGCGGGCCCGCGACCGGATGATCCTGTCCAACCTGCGGCTGGTGGTGAACATCGCCAAGAACTACCTGAACCGCGGGATGACGCTGGCGGACCTGATCGAGGAGGGCAACATCGGGTTGTTCCGGGGGGTGGACGGGTACGACCCCGACATGGAGACCCGTTTCAGCACGTATGCGTCGTGGTGGATCAAGCAGGCGATCAAGCGGGCTCTGATCAACACGGTGCAGCCGGTGCACATCCCGGCCTACATGGTGGCCATGATCGCGGACTGGAAGAAGGCCGCCCATGAGCTGGAGGCCAAGCACAACCGTCAGCCGACCCTCCAGGAGATGGCCGAGCACATGAATCTGTCGGAGCGGAAGGTGCGGATCATCCGCCGGGCGGTCAAGGCGTTCAGCGCCCCGACGCAATCCGGGGGGCCGGACGGCACCTTCGGGCTGTCCGAGCTGCTGGCCGACCACCGCACGCCCAAACCCGAGGAAACCGCGTTCACCAACGCCGACAACGAGGTCATCCGCCGCCTGCTCGACAAGATCGACGAGCGGGAGGCCACCATCCTTCGCCTGCGGTTCGGTCTGGACGACGGCCAGCCGATGACGCTGAAGGACATCGGGGCCAAGATCGGCCTGACCCGGGAGCGCGTCCGGCAGCTCGAACGCGAGGCCCTCAAGAAGCTCCGCGAGGAGATCGGGAACCCCCCGTAAACGGCGGTCCGGGGTGGGGGCGGGTTGACCCATGACGCGGGCCATCATCCATTTCGACGCCGACGCGTTTTTCGCCTCGGTCGAGCAGGCGGCCGACCGCAGCCTCCGCGGCAAGCCGGTGGTGGTGGGGGGGCTGCAGCGCGGGATCGTGGCGTCGGCCAGCTATGAGGCCCGCCGGTACGGGATCTACACGCCCATGCCGGTGGCCAGGGCCCGCCGACTGTGCCCGAACCTCATCGTCGTGCCCGTGCGCTTCGATCTGTACGAGCAGTTCTCGGCGAACATCTTTGGCCTGGCCGACGAGATCACGCCGGTCGTCGAGAAGCAGGGGGTCGACGAGGGCTACCTCGACCTCACCGGCACGCGGGCCTGTCTGAAACGCGACCCCGACCAGGTCGCCGACAAGTTCCGCCGCGACGTCAAGGACTGGCTCAAAGTGACCATCTCCCAGGGCCTGGCCCGCACCAAGCTGCTGGGCCAGATCGCCAGCAAGCTCTACAAGCCGGATGCCCTGACGATCATCTCGCCTGATGAGGCCCGCGAGTTGGAGTTCCTGCACCCTCTGCCGGTCAAGTGGCTGCCCGGCATCGGCCCGACCACGGAGAAGCTGATGCAGTCGGCCGGCCTGACCCGTATCGGACAAGTGGCCGAGATGCCGCTGGGGTGGTTGGCGGAGTTGCTCGGGTCGGCCGCTTCGCAGGTCCGTGATTTCGCCCGCAACGTCGACGATCGGCCCGTGGACGCGACCCGGCCCGACGCGCTGTCCTACGGCCACCAGGAGACGTTCGGCGAGGATACGGCCGATATCGAGCGGATCGACGCCCAGCTTCGCCGACTCGCCGACGAGGCGATGGGCCGCGTGCGGGCCGACGGCAAGCAGATTCGCACCGTCACCGTCAGGATCCGCTACACCGACATGGACGAGCACCAGGGCCAGATGAGCCTGAGCGAGCCGACCGACGTGGAGGTGCTGGTCTATCCGCTCGTGTCGCGGATTCTCCACCGCATCTGGGACCGCCGCGTCCGCATCCGCATGGTGCAGGTGAAGCTGTCGAACGTCTACTCCTGTTTCAGCCAGCTCGATCTGTTCGGCGTCATGCAGCGGCAGCACGACCTCGCCGTCGCGTGCGAGACGGTCCGCAACCGGTTCGGGCCGCGGGCGCTGATGCGGGCCCACGATTGGGCGCTGAGGCGGGGGGACGGGGACGAGCGATGATGGATGAGAGATCATGGACGAGAGCTGACGGATGAGAGATGATGGATGTACGTCTCACTCCACAACCGCTCCGCCTACTCGTTCGGGACCGCGCTGACCACGCCCGAGCAGCTCGTTGAGTTCGCGGTTCGGCACCACATGCCCGCCATTGGCCTGACCGACCTGGACGGCCTGTACGCCGCCATTCCCTTCTATCAGGCGTGCCGCGCGGCGGGGATTCATCCGATCATCGGGGCGGAAATCACCGTGCAATGTGGACCCGGCGGGGGGTGTGGGACCGGCTTCCAGCCGGTCCATCCCGTGCGAGTGACACTACTGGCCCGCAACATCACCGGCTACGGCAACCTGTGTCGACTCGTGTCGCTGCGACAACTGCGCGAACAACTATTACGGATCGAGGATCTGCGGGAGCATGCCCAGGGGTTGATCTGCGTCGGCGGGATAGCGCAGCCCTTCGGGCTTGCGGCTGAACAGTTGGCGGGGTTGCGGGCAGCGTTCGGGGAAGACTTCTATTTGGAACTGGTTATCCACGATCCGGAGGGGACCACCGTCGCCCGGCGCCTGGCTGAGGTCGCAGATGAGCTGGGCGTGCCCGTGGTGGCCACCTGCGAATCGCGCTGCCTGGCCCGCGAGGACCATCTGCTGCTGAGGGCGCTGTCGTCGGTCGGAACCCTGACGCTGCTCGATCAGCCGCACCCCGACAAGCCCGTCGGCACCTGGCATCTGCGAACGCCCGACGAGATGCAGCGCCTGTTCGGGCGCCGGCCCGATGCCCTGGACAACACGCTGGCCATCGCCGAGCAGTGCGACCTGCGGCTCGACCTGGACCGCAACCGATTCCCGCCGTCGTCCGCCCCGCTGGGCCGGACGGCCATGCAGCACCTCCGCGAGCTGTGCGTCGCCGGTTGCCGATGGCGGTACGTCGACACGCTGCCCCAAAAGGGCATCGGCGGCAAGCGCCCCACGTTGGACGAGGCGCTTCAGCGGCTCGAACGGGAACTCGCCGTGATCGACGAGGTGCACTACGCCGAGTATTTCCTCGTCTTCCACGAGATCGTCCAATACTGCCGCAGCCAGGGCATCAGCTCGCTGGCCCGTGGGTCGGCGGCCGATTCGCTGGTCTGTTACGCTCTGGGCGTCAGCCACGCCTGCCCGTTCCGATTCGATCTGCCCTTCGACCGGTTCCTCAACCCGGAGCGGGCCCGGTTCAGCAAGATGGCCGACATCGACCTCGACCTGCCGTGGGA
>JACQVT010000445.1 GCA_016209665.1 Planctomycetota bacterium
CATCCACAGTGGAACTATACCATCAGTGCAAGCGGGGTTAGGTAATGACGATCAGCGGCCATAAAGTCAACTTTGTTTTGTGGTGGCCCCTTAGACGACCGCGCCGACGTTCAGACGCAAGACCGGGCGGAGCAGGGGTCAACAAACACGCCGGCCGCTCCGACGGCCGAAGACCACCTCGGCTCACCGGCGACCGCCGCACCTTTGCTGAGGCGACTCTGGCTGGCGCGGGGGCTGGAGTTGTCGGCCCTCGGGTGGACGCTTGGCGTATTGATCCTGTCGGCCCGGCTGACCAGCGGCTGGTGGCGGCTGCGGCGGATGTATCGGCTGCAGTCGGAGGAGCTGCCGGAGAGAATCGCGGAGATCGCCCATCGGCTCGGCCAGCGCCTGGGCATCGGCCGGGCGGTGCACATCGTGGCCGCTCGTGCCTGGGAAGAGCCGGTGGCGTTCGGGTTGCTGCGGCCGATCGTGCTCATGCCGATGGCCGTGCTGACGCAATGCCCGATCGAGCTGGTCGAAGCGATGATCGCCCACGAGCTGGCCCACATCCGCCGGCACGACCTGTGGATGAACATGGTGCAGCGGGTCATCGAGACGCTGCTGTTCTATCATCCGGCGGTCTGGTGGGTGTCGGGCCGCATGCGCCTGGAGCGCGAACTGTGCTGCGACGACCTGGCCATCCTCGCGACGGGCCGGCGTGCCGACTATGCCACTGCCCTGGTCGAACTCTGCCGCGTCAATCCGCGGTTCGTCACGCCGGCGATGGCGGCGGGCATCTTCGGCCCCAAGCTGTCGCTGCTGACCCGCGTGCGGCGCGTCCTGCAATCGTCCCCCGTATCCGCGGAGCCCAACCGCAGCCGGTTCTGGCTGACTGGTCCGCTGAGCCTGATGCTTGCGGGCGCGTTCGTCGTCGTCGCCAGCCTCCGGACAACCGAGCCAGGGGACACCGCGATGGCCGCGGCCCCAGCCACTCAACCTGCCGCTGGTCCCCAGCCGGTGGTGGCCGATGTGTCGGTGCCAATGGTGCCGGCCGCGACGCGAACACCGACGGATAAACCCTCCGGCCTGATGCCGGCCGGCGTTTCCACCGCCAACCTCGCCAACGGCGTTCAACTGGAACTCGCCAGTGTAGCGTTGCATCCCTCCAAAGGCGGCCCCTTCTGGAAGCCGGATGGATCGCCCCTGACCGCCCTCGCCTATGACGAAACGGACGCCTCGCTGAGTTATCTGTTCGGCAAGATTCCGCGGGAAGACATGTACGAGTTCGCCATCCGGATGAGCAATCTGCCGGTGGGACCGGTCTACACGCTCTGGGATACGAGCTTCAGCAACGCAGCGGGGACGGGGAGTCCGCTCAAGAACGGCAAACCGCTCGACGACTGGCGGGCCATCGCCGTCTGGACGCACGACAAGCCGGAGATGGCGACGGTCCGATTCGGCGTGGCCGCCGGCGAGTGGAAGACGCTCAAAGAGATGGCCCCCCGCGGAGAGGACCCAGATCAGATCAACCCATCGATGCTGCCGGTAGCCCTTGACCCGAGATCGCCCCCCGTGTTTCAGGCCGCCTACAAGATCGCCGGACCGGACCAGCCCATCTATCTGTGGATTCTCGAACGTGAGACCGGAACTCCGGCGGGAACGGGTGGCCTGCAGCGTCGGACGACACACGTTTCGATCTTCACTTGGTCGATGCCTTGGGACGCGGCGCCTCAGCGTGAGGAAGCCCGGGCGTTCTGGCAGCGGGCGGCGTACCGGGTGGTCGCGGTCGACCGGAAAGGCGTGACCCGCGAGGCCGCCAACGCGGATGGTTATCGCCGGGGCGTGGCTGGCGGCGACCGTTCGATGGGTTTCTCGTTCGAGCTGGCGCTGGACGACATCGATCACTTCTCGTGTTTGAGCTGCCCCTACCGGTGGGGTGAGTTTCGGAACGTGTGTCTGCCCCGAGCGCGTCTCGTCCCTGTCCGCGCCGCCACGGATGGCATCGTGGCCGCGCTCAAGGCCAAGGCCGGTCAATCGGTCGAGAAGGGCGACCTGCTGGTGCAGCTCGATGATGAGGAAATCCGGATCGAGCTGCGGGGAGCCGAGGCCCGCCAGCGTGCGGCCCAGAACGCAGTCAACATCCTCCAAGAGAAATGGCAACGCGGCCGGAGCGGCCAGGACGACGTCCGCAGGGCCGAGACCGAGCTTGCGGCGGCCGAGACCGACATGCAGCGGTTGTCGCTGCGGCTGCAGCGCTCGCAGATCAAGAGCCCGGCGACGGGAATTGTTCGCGCCCCCAACGACGAGCTGGCCACGCTGGTCGGCAAACGGGTCTCCGGCGGAGATACGCTGTTCTTCGTCGAATCCGCTGAGCGGGCACCAAGCACCGAGGTCGGCGCGTCGGTCACGCCGCCGGCCGCGGCTGCCGTCACTCGGCCCCCATCCACTTACGATGTCAGCCCCGCCGACCAGTTGGGAGCTGTGGCAGCCCGCTTCTTGCGCCGGCAGCAGGAGGCTGAATCGCGCCGGATCGCGGTCCGGCCGCTCGCCGACGGCGTCGTGCTCGAGGTCAAGGTCAAGGATGGCCAAGCAGTCAAGAAGGGCGACCTGCTGGTCCAGCTTGACGATGTGGAGATCAAGCTCGACTTCGACGCTGCCAAGGTGCGGTTGCAGCCGCTCAGGGAGGCGCATGATCAGGCTCAGAAGCTGCACAAGAGCAACGCCATCAGCGCAAGCGAGGTGGAGAAGGCCGCCACGGAGGCGCACTTGGCCGAGATCGAACTCCAGCGGTTGATGATCCGGCTGGACCGCACGCGGATCGCGAGCCCGGCCGACGGCACGGTCCGCGCGGTCGAGGGCAAGCTGAGCGACCTGATTGGCCAGCGAGTCGCGGCCGGCGATCTGCTGCTCTACATCGAGCCGGCGGTCGACGCAAGCCGGGCCGGAACGCAGGCGGCGTCAGACTGACTCCTGGGTATCCCGCGATGGCTCTCGGAACGGACACCAGCGTCGGTCCGCGGCCGCGGTAAAGGACAGGCTCCCATGCAGACGGGTGCGGCCGAGCGCGAGCTGGTTCGCCAGGCGATGACCGGTGACCGTCGGAGCCTCGAGGCCCTGGCCGTCGTTGTCCAGGCCCGGGTGCACGCCTACGTGTGCCGCGTCACGCTCGACGCCCACAAGGCCGACGACCTCGCCCAGGACACCGTGCTGGCCGTTCTGCAATCGTTGGGCACGCTGCGAGAGGCCGAGCGGTTCTGGCCCTGGGTGTTCAGGATCGCGACCAACAACCTCCGCCAGCAGCACCGGTCCGGCCTCGTCCGCCGGGCGGTGTCGATGTCCCGCCTCCACGAGGACCGTGTCCAACTGAAGTCGCGGAAAGCCGAACACGACTCGCAGGCCCTCAGCGGCCGGGAACTATGCGAGGAGACTCACCGGGCCATCGACCAGATCGGCGACCGCGACCGCGCCGTCCTCGTGTTCCGCGTCTACAGCAACATGCCGTACAGCCGAATCGCCGACGTCCTCGGCTGCACGCCGATGACCGCCCGAACCTCGTTCTTCCGGGCCAAACAGTTCCTCAAGCGCAAGCTCACCGCCTGGTCGGCGGCGTGAACCATCCGGTCGGCCAGCACCTGGCTCATCCGCCATTTCAGAGCCCGGAGCGCAAGCGACGGGTTGCCCCGATGGCAGCGGCGCCAAGGTGTCCGGCGCAACCCCGCGCTTGCGCTTGGGGCTCTGATTGCCGGGACCGCGTCAACTCGTTGACGCATTCTCCCTTGCAGCCTGGCGAGAAAACGGCAACAAGTTGCCTTGGTCCTGAAGACCCCCTCCTGGTAACATGCCACCTCGTTCAACGTCCGCGTGGGATCGATCACTCGGCAGATTGATCGCTCGCGGCTTCTTGAATCGGGAATGAGCCATGCGGCATTTAGAGTCCATCTCGTTGGCGGGCTTGGCGGTCGCGGGACTCACGTGGGCGGCTATGCCGACAGCAAACGCGGTTGAGTCCGCGGCGTCGACGACGCAGCCTTCCGGCCGCCCCAACATCCTGTGGATCAGTTGCGAGGACACGAGCCCGGATCTGGGCTGCTACGGCGACACGTATGCCCGCACGCCAAACCTCGACGCGCTCGCCGCCCAGGGCGTCCGGTACACCAACGCCTTCACCGTGGCGGGGGTCTGCGCCCCGAGTCGTTCGGCGATCATCACCAGTATGTACCCGACGACCATCGGCACGCTGCACATGCGCTGCCAGGGTGTGCCGCCGCCGTTCGTCAAGTGCTTCCCGGAGTACCTGCGGGCCGCGGGCTACTACTGCACGAA
>JACQVT010000455.1 GCA_016209665.1 Planctomycetota bacterium
GACGCGGGGACGCGGGGACGCGGGGACGCGGGGATCGGGCGTCGGGCGTCGGCCATCGGGAATCGGGCATCGACCATCGGGAATCCTGCCTCCAGGAGCAACGGATGCATACTCACCGTAAACAGCCATTCCTCACCCTGTTTGCGTGGCGCGCAGATTCTCGGCGTTGGCACTGCCGTTCCCGGTGTCGCCGCGGCGCCGCGTCGCCGCGTCGTTGGGTTGCGGAGACGGTCCGCGCCATGTGGCCCCCGCTCGTGACGGCCTTGTGCTTCGGGTGGATGGGCGGTTGTGCCGCCGCCCCCGACCGGTTCCGCCTGCCCGCCCCGGCCGAAGACAACGGGCCCTTGATCGAGGAACCGGTGTTCGGCGCCGCCGCCGGCCACGACGGCACCGACGCGACCCTCGCCCCGATGGAGTGGGTCGCCAAGCGAACCTGGCACATCCTGGACCTCCCTTACGGCCCCGAGCACTTCAAAGGTCCGCCGGCGCTGAAATCGACCTATCGCGACGGCTGGGTCGAGGTCGAGGCCGCGGTCGTCGACGGGGGCGTCCCGCTGCGCAACCAGGTGATCACCTGCGAGATCGAGCAGCTCGATGAGCCGTTGCTGATTCTGCTGCGGTCCACCGACGCGTTCGGCGAGGTACACCTGCAACTCGACCTGGCCCGGGGCCACGCCTTGGCCCGATCGGTCACCGTCAGCCGGACGATGATCGGGGGCCAGAGCGACTCGTCGCCCCGGCCCGAGTCGTCGTCGAACCGGATCGTCGCGACGGCGAGTTTCCCGCCGGCGGCCCGCCGGCCCGTCCAGTTGCGGATCACAGCGCAGGGTAAGCACGTCATCATTCAAGCGGATGGAACGCAGATATTCGCGTTCAGCGATCCCGACCCGGCGGGCGGCAAGTTCGGGTTCGGATCGACCGGCCGGATGCGGGTGCGGAACGTGCAGCAGTGGGAGCTGATCAGCCCGCGCGAACAGCGGCGGCGGCAGGCGTGCGTCCGCGAGATGCACGAGTTCGTCCGGCGGCTCGACGCCTACTACGACGGCGACGTGCGAGAGCGCAACGACGTGCGGGCAGACGGCGACGGCCTGCTGTGGGCTTGGCCCAGGACCGGCGCCACGGCGCGGTTTGCGGTCCGGGGTCCGCGGGTCGCCGCCGCCGTGCGATCGGGTCTGTACGGAAACGATCTGCTGGTCGACGGGGCCTATCCCGAAATCACCGTGGTTTCCGTGGACGGTGAGGAGTTCGGCTCCGATCCGCAACGCCCGGCCCGAATCGAAAGCGACGAGCTGGCCCTGCGGATCACACTGCCGCTTCGCAGCCCGTCGGGCAGGACGGCGACGGCGCGGGTCGAGGCGAGACTAACGGTGCAGACCGTCTGGTTCTGGACCGTGACCGTCGAGAACGTGCAGCCAAAGATGGTCCGGGCGGCCATCGACTTGGCCGGTGAGTTTGCCGCGGCCGGCAAGCCCGCGCAGGTCGCGGTCGATGAGACCTGGGGGCTCGTGCTCGCCAAGGGCGGTGCCGTCCTGCGGCACAACGCCAAGGCGGGTTTCTACGCCAAGCTGATCGAGCCTGAGCACAGCGCCATCGGGACGCGCACCGACGGCCGGCTGGGCCTGGCGACCACGGACGGCGCACTGCGGTTCGCGACCGTGGTCCTGCCCGCCCAGCCCCTGAACCTCGTGGGGTTCAAGAACCGCATGGTGCATTTCATCCGCTATCCCGAGGGACCGGTCCAGCACTGGCGGCGGATGCCCAGCTTCCAGGAGTACCCCGACAACGTCGACCTCGCCCGCTTCGCGGGTCACGGCACGGGGGCCATGGTCTGGCACCACACCTGGATCAACAGCGATTTTAGCGACCGCGAGGGCTTCCTGGTCAACGACGCCGAGATGCGGCGGGCGATGGCCGAGACCCACCGCCTGGGCATGAAGGCCATCGGCTACCTGGGCATCGTGCCGGGGCGCAGCTCGCTGTTGCGGCTCGAGGACCTCAGCCCGGGCCCGAACAGCCGCTACGGCCGCTACGACAAGAACTGGGACCTGCAAGACCAGACCTTCTACCACGTCGCGGGGCGATATCCCGAGTTCCTGGCCTGGATGGCCGACGACTGGTGCAAAACCTATGGCCTCGACGGCTTCTACCTGGACGGCGGGGCGTTCGGGGCGCCCTCGCGGGGGCCGCTGCGCGAGCCGCTGCACCCCGAGGACGCCGGCCTGTCGATCGACGAGTTGCGGCACCGGGCCTACTACCGCATCCGCAAGGTCCTCGAGCTGAACCACGCCGGCTACGGGCTGGAGCCGTGGAGCGGCCTGGATTGGATGCTCAACGGGTTCTACGACTGCATGATGATCGGCGAGTCGTTCCAGGAGGCCAAGCCGGAATACTATCGCGACGGCCACAACGCCCTGCTGACCGGCTGCATGATCAAGATGTACGGCATGAGGGAGTCGTCGCAGAACCCCTACAACATTGCGATGGCCGCCGTCAACCTGAGCGACATCCAGGTGTGCAGCGGGAACGGGGCCTGGGGCGACGATCCCGACACGACCGAAACCTGGGCCCGCGTGCGCCCCCTGTGGGACCTGCTGGCGTCCATCGACTGGGACCACCTCGTCGAGGCCCGGCCATGGTATGCCCAGGAACTCGTAGGCGGCGAGGGCTTCTTCGCCGGGAACTACACCGAACCCCGCCGGGTGATCGTGTTCCTGGCCAACCAGACCGAGCAGGCGGGGACGTTCGCGGTCCGCATCGACCCGGCCCGGCTGCCGGCGGCGGAGGACGCCTGGCACCTGCGGTACTGCCTGGGCCGCCAGGGCGAGATCGGCCCATTGGGCGACGGCAGACTGAACATCGAACTGCCCGCCCTGCACGACGGACCGATCGGGATCGAGCTGGTCGCACGACGATGAGGCCGTCAGAGGCGGGGATTACCGTTGAAACTCGTCCATGAGGGCGACTGCCTCGGGCTTCTCGACTCCGAACCGTCGCAGCCAGATGATGTACCTCTCGGTATTGGTCAGCCCTTTACGGGTCAGAGGCAGGCCCTCGACGTGACCATCCAGGAAACCGAAGTTGGTCGTTCTGTTCATGTGCAGCTTGCGGGCGACCCGACGCGGGCCGGGCAGATCGCTGGTGTTGGTGAGTCTGCATTCGGGCAGATGCTCGCCCACCCAGACGTCCATGGCGTCGACGCCGGAGACGGTGGCATTGGCGATGGGGTCTCGCTGGTAGCTGATCCAGTTGGTCCGTGCCCTCTCCAGCTTGGTGCAATACGGCCGTTCGATGTTCTTGTCCTCCCGCTCCGCGTCGGCGAAGAAGATGAACTCGGCCGGTCGCTTGATCGTACCGATGTTCAAATCCTGCTGCTGGTCCCAGTTGCCGTTGGGGTTCCCCTTGCTGTCGACGGGTCCCCTGCGGGGCAGCCCGTTGACCACGTAGTCGACAAACGGGCCGGGGTTGTATCGTTCCCGCTCGGGGCACTGATAGATCGGCCGCTTGTCCACCGGCAGCATGTTGGGGACGTAATACGACCCCAGGGGCGTCCGCGTCTGATATGACGTCTTGTCGCCCAGCATCCGGGCAACCAGGATGGTCCAGTGCGGCGTCGTCGGGTCGCCGCCGCGCGGCATCTGCCCTTTCCACTCGACGGCATAACTCTGGACCGCCACGTTGAACTGATGGATGTTCGACATGCACAGCGCGTTGCGAGTCGTCGCCCGCGCCGTAGCCAGCGACGGCAGCAGGATGGCAACGAGCAAGGCGATGATGGCCACCACCACCAGCACTTCGATTAGGGTGAACGCCCGATTCGGGCTCCGTGGGAGACAAGGATGGACGGGCCGGTAGGTCGGGGTCTGGTCGCGGGAAGATCTGGTCATGGCTGCGCTCCTTCAACCCATGCCCGCATGAGGCTGTGGAGAAAGGACACCAACCTTGAAACGCTTCTATTATATCATCGCCCGTTTGGCCTGCAATCTATAGGACCTCGCCGGGCGAAAAACCGGGTCCGTGACAGTCTGGGCGGCGACACCGACGTGGGCTTTTCAGAGCCCCCAGCGCCAGCGA
>JACQVT010000091.1 GCA_016209665.1 Planctomycetota bacterium
CTCTCCCCGCGTCTCCGTGTCACCGCGTGTCCGTGTCCCCGCGTCTCCGTGTCACCGCGTCTCCGTGTCCCCGCGTCACTCCGTCTTTCCGCCCAACTGCCGATTCCCGACCCCGCAGTCCGACCCTCGGGCCCCGCCTGGGGTATAATGATCGCGCATGGCCGCATCGCCGCGCAACACGCTTCCCCGCTCGGTGCGCATCCGTTCGCGGCGGGATTTTGACCGGGCGTTCCGCGGCGGCATCCGCGCCTCCGATCGATGGATGACATTGTACGTCGGCCGAAACGAAGGGCTTCCCGCCCGCCTCGGCATCTCCGTCGCCCGCCGCTTCGGGACCGCCGTCCGTCGCAACCGCATGAAGCGGCTGATCCGCGAGGCGTTTCGCACGATGCGCCACGAATTGCCGCCGGCCACCGACTGGATCGCACTTCCCCGGCGCGGCGAGCAAGCCACGGTCGAGCAACTCAAAGCCTCGTTCCGCGACCTCGCGCGTCGCCTCGCCGGCCGCATCCCCCCTTCGCAAGCGGCGACGCCTTGAGCCCAGAACGTGCAGATCGGGCGGCGCAAAAAGAAAGCACCAGGTGCCTCAAAGGCGATCCCGGTGCTTTCCGGAGGGGAAAGAAGCCGTGCTAGCCAACGCCCTCCATGAAAATCCTCATAACATTATACGCCACCTGACCAAGACTATCGGCAAACGCGCCCAATAAACTTAACCAGGGCCGTAGTGTACACGAAAATTCCGTAAAGGGTAGTCGTAATTCCAGATTTCTTAAAAGTCGGCCCCGGACGATTCGCCGATGTGGGCCGGCCTCCAGGACAACCTGCACCCGTGAAGTGTGGCGGGAATTCGTCATCCCGCCGTGACTGCCCGCCAACTACCCCCTCTGGGGCAAACCCAGCACCCGCACGGCGCCAACGGGGGTATCTGAGCCGTCCGATGCGGGCCGGTTCCACCCGCCCGCATCGGACGGTACACCTCAGCACTGGGCCCAGCCGCAGTTGTAACATTTGTTGCAGCCTTCGGCGAATACCAGTCCTTCCCCACAGGACGGACACTTCACCTTGAACTCGATCCGAGGCGAGTGGGAGAGGCCTGCGCCCACACCGGCGGCAGGCCCCTCAACCGTCGCACCATGAGCGGCTGGACCGTGGCGCACTTCCGCAGCCCGCCCATGACTGTTGCCATTCCCACCGCCGTTGCCGTTCGTCTTGCCGTTTCCGTTACCGTTCGGGCCTGCCCCCGGCTCCTGGTCCAGCTCGCTCAGGTCGTACTCGCCCAGCAACAGCTCCCGCAGGCCAAACTTCTCCTTGGCCCGGCGGTATTTCATCAATGCCCGGGCCAGACCGTCACCCAAGCTCTTGATCTGGCCTTCCTTCGTCGGCACTTGGAGGCTCGATCCGATGTCCTTGAGCTGTCGAATCACGTGGTTGAGCGAACCTCCCGCCCGCAGCCACAACGAGATCAGCCGGCAGATCGCCTCCAGGTCGCTGTTGGCCAGGTCCCCGCCCTTACCCAACTGGGCGAAGACCTCCAGCTCCCGCCCGCCTCGCGGCTCGACCGTGATCTTCACGTGCATGTTCCCGAACGGGGTCATTTGCCGAATCCGCAGCCCACTGACAATCTCCGGAATGTCCCGCGGCTCGATGGTCCCGTCGCTGGATGTCATTTTCGTCCTGGCCTCTTTGGCGGGCTCATCCTTGCCGACGTCGGGCGGCGCCGTGGGCCCTTGCCCGGCCACCGGCCCGTCATCCCCCCCCGCCGGGCCGCGCTTGTCCGAGTCCTTCAGGGCCATCGGCTGCTCCAACCGGCAGCCGTCGCGGTATACCGTCACGCCCTTGCAGCGAAGCGAGTAGGCCAGACGGTAGATGGTCTCCACGTCCTCCACCGTGGCCTCGTGCGGGAAGTTGATCGTCTTGGAGATTGACGCGTCACAGTGCGCCTGGAACGCCGCCTGCATCCGCACGTGCCACTCCGGCGTGATGTCGTGGGCGCACACGAAGACGTGCCTTACATCCTCGGGGACCCCTGCAATATGAGCGAGGGTGCCATCCTTGGCAATTTGATCCATCAAACCCTCGCTGTAAAACCCTCGCTCCCGAGCCACGGTCTCGAAGATCGGATTGATCTCGACCATGGGCTTTTTGCCTTTCTCCTGTCCCTTGAGCACGTTGCGGAAGAAGGCCAGACTGAACAGAGGCTCGATGCCGCCCGAACAGCCGGCGATAATGCTGATGGTACCCGTCGGCGCCACCGTGGTGGCAGCGGAGTTGCGCATCGGCCGGTGATGCTTCGTGTCCCAGATGCTCCCCTGCCAGTTCGGGAAGCAACCCCGCTCCCGGGCCAACCGCTCGCTGTAGTTGTGCGTCTCGTCGTTGAGGAACTTCATGAACCGTTCGCCCCAGGCAATGCCCTCGTCGGACGAGTAGCGCACGTTGAGCTTGTACAAAGCGTCGGCGAAGCCCATCACGCCCAACCCGATCTTGCGGTTGGCCTTGCAGACCTTGTCGATCTCGGGCAGCGGGTAGTTGTTCGCGTCGATCACGTTGTCCAGGAACCGCGTCGACACCTGGATGCATTCCCGCAGCCCGTCCCAGTCGACGGCCGCCCGCGGCGTGCACGGGTCACTAATGAACCAGCCCAGGTTCACGCTGCCCAGGTTGCACGCCTCATAGGGCAGCAGCGGCTGCTCGCCGCACGGATTCGTGGCCTCGATGCGGCCGACGTGCGGCGTGGGGTTCGACTCGTTGATCCGATCGATGAACACCACCCCCGGCTCGCCCGTGCGATGGGCGTTCCGCACGATGATGTCCCAGATGTCCCGCCGGGTGTACACGGGCGATTCGAACGACGAGCTACGAGCGACGTCGGCATCCGCCCCGGCCCCGCTGGCCGCGGTCCCGCTATGCCCGTTCATCACTCGCAGCTCGCCATTCTGACCGCGCCTTACCGGAGTGAGCGACCGCAGGTCGTACTTCCAGATCGCCAGATCGCGCGGACAGACGTACTCCTGCCCCGTCCGCGGGTTGCGCACCACGTGCGGACCGTCGGGGTCGCACAGGAAGTCCTCCATCCACTCGTCCGTGACCTTGACCGAAATGTTGTAGTTGGTGAACTGACTCAGATCCTCCTTGGCGTGGAGGAACTTCAGGATGTCGGGGTGATGGATGTACATCATCCCCATGTTGGCGCCGCGGCGGAACGCGCCCTGCTGGATGGCGTTGGTGGCCTCGCTGAACGCCCGCCAGAAACTGATCGGGCCCGACGTTGTCCCGCCCGAGCTGCGGATGTAGTCGCCCGTCGGCCGCAACTCGTCAAACGCAAAGCCCGTTCCGCCGCCGGCCTTCTGGATCAGGGCGGTGTGTTTGATGGTGTCGAAGATGTCGGTGATGCTGTCGCGGACCGGCAGCACGAAACACGCGCTCAGCATGCCCATCTCCCGCCCGGCGTTCATCAACGTCGGGCTGTTAGGCATGAACTGCCCGCTGACCATCAAATCGAAAAACCGCTCCTCCCAGGCCTCCCGCTCTGCGGGGGATGCCCCGTACAGCCGCTCCACGTCGGCCAGCGTGCCCGCCACCCGCTGGAACATGTCCGCCGGCGTCTCGACCACCTCGCCGGCCTCGTTCTTCTTCAGATACCGAGCCGAAAGAACGCGCAGGGAATTCTCGCTCAGCCCCAACGTCGCGTCGTGGGTTTCCCGGAAAACCGTAATCGGTCGATCCTTGACCGCCCCGGCCATACAACCACTCCTTTGAGGGGCTACCGCCCCGCCACCCGCACTGCTGTGTGACGCCCTATCCAACGCTAGCCCGCTCGGCCCCGCGAATCCCTCATCAAAGGGCGAAAGAGCCCTCCGTGGTTCCATCCCTGGAACCCGTCATGCCCCCCATAAGCCTCCCTATTGATCCAGGAAACCAGGCTGAGCTGTGTGCCCCCAACCTGTAGGGGGCGAGCTATTTAATACACCAATATCTAGCCCCTGTCAACGCAATCTTCAAGATTTGCGGTCATTATTTTCATGTGCTTCGCATCCTCAGCATCCATCAGGGGTTAGACCATTCAACTTTTTTTTCTCACAGGCCCGATACTCCGCGCCAACCAACTATATATTAGGCTGATGCCCGTCCTGACATACAACATTTTGCGCTTGACACCGGCCACCTGTCAAGGATTCAGCCGCCCTCGCCGCCCTTGAGGCCATTTCCCGGCGACTGGGACTTGACAAGAGGACCTAGTATCCTATTATCCGGATGGATTGGATAACGGTGAGGCTCCCGTGGCCGGTACCGAATTGCTGTTCAAGGCCTTCGCAGACACCACCAGGCAGCGGATCCTCCGTGCGCTGTCCGTACAGGAGCTGGCGGTCACCGAACTCGTCGAAGTGCTCGATCAGCCACAGTCGACCGTCTCCCGCCATCTGAAGGTGCTGCGTGACGCCGGCCTGCTCGTCGATCGACGCCATGGCGCGACCGTGCTTCACGCCACCTGTCCGCTCGCGCCTGACGACGACCCCGACGACGCGGAGTCTCCTCCAGCGATGGCCGCCGACGAAGGCCACAACGGTAGCGGCCTCGCCAGCCTCAAGAACCGACTGCTCACCTGGATCAGCCGCCAACCACTCGATTCCGAGTTGAGAGAACGCCTCGAGCGCGTGGTTCGCGGCCGGCGGACCGACGCCGCCGACTTCTTCGACAACGTCGGGGCCCGCTGGGACCAACTCCGCATCGAAGCGTTTGGCGATACGTTTCACCTGGAAGCGTTCACGTGGCTGCTGCCGGCTGTCTGGACGGTCGCCGACGTGGGCACCGGGACGGGCCACCTGTTACCCTTGCTCAGCGCGCGGTTCGCCCGGGTAATCGCCGTGGACCCGTCGGAGGCCATGCTCCGGGCGGCCCGCAACCGGCCCGAACTCAAGCAGGCGGCCAACGTCAGCTTCCGCGCCGGCTCGCTCGATCGCCTGCCGATCGAGACTGCCGGCGTGGACCTGGCGATCGCCTCGCTCGTGCTGCACCACGTGGCCGAGCCGCCGGCCGCCCTCGCCGAGTTGCGACGCTGTCTGCGGCCCGGGGCGACTCTGTTGCTCATCGAGCAGGAAGCGCATCACCTGGCCGAGTTCCACGAACGCATGGGCGACCGATGGTGGGGCTTCGAGGCAACCGCATTGGCGGAATGGACGCGACAGGCGGGCTTTGCCGATGTGCAGGTGCGGCCGGTGAGCACCGCCCGGCCAACCGGCCGCCGCGGCATGGAGTGTCCGAAACTGTTCGCCCTCGTGGCGAAATAGGTGTTGTGGGGGACCGGCCTGCTCCGCCGTGGGGCGCATCGTGCCGGCCATCTATGTGTGGGACCGGCATCTTGCCGGTCCGGTCGACCGGTTGGAACCGGGTCCTGGACGTTTGGAAACCATCACAAGGAGTTCATCGCCATGGCGACCGCAGTCACCGACTACAAGATCAAGGACATCAAGCTGGCCGATTTCGGCCGCAAGGAAATCAATATCGCCGAGACGGAGATGCCCGGCCTCATGACTGTCCGCGAGGAGTACGCGACCGCCAAGCCTCTGGCCGGGGCCCGGATCACCGGCTCGCTGCACATGACCATCCAGACGGCCGTGCTCATCGAGACGCTGGCCGACCTCGGCGCCGAGGTCCGCTGGGCAAGCTGCAACATCTTCTCGACGCAGGACCACGCCGCCGCCGCCGTCGCCGCCCGCGGCATTCCCGTCTTCGCCTGGAAGGGCGAGACGCTGGAGGAGTACTGGGACTGCACGCTGAAGGCCCTCACCTGGCCGGAGAACGACGGTCCCACGCTGATCGTCGACGACGGCGGCGATGCCACCCTGCTCATCCACCGCGGCCGGGCCTTCGAGGCCGAGTACGCCGCCACCGGCAAGCCGCCCGCCATCTGCCGCGACAACAGGGAGATCGAGGTCGTCGATACCCTCCTCGTCCGGCAGCTCAAGCAGGATGCGCGGTTCTGGCACCGCATCGCCGAGCGCGTCGTCGGCGTCAGCGAGGAGACCACCACCGGCGTTCACCGCCTCTACCAGATGGAAAAGAGCGGCGAGCTGCTCTTTGCCGCCATCAACGTCAATGACTCGGTCACCAAGAG
>JACQVT010000486.1 GCA_016209665.1 Planctomycetota bacterium
GGACCTTGAGGGAGAGTTTGCCGAGGCCGAGCCAGCCGGAGGTGACGAGGTCGGCGAGGCCGCCGTCGCCGGCGGTGCTGACGCCGAGGGCGATGTGGGTGGGGTCCACGTCGACCTGGCCGAAGGCGGCATCCAGGTCCACCCACTCTCCGTCGAGCCAGAACTGCGTCCAGAGGTGCCCCACAAAGACCCTCTCCTGGTCGGTGAACTCGTCGGTGTAAACGATGCCGGTGACGATGCGGGTGGGGATGCCGACGGCCCGGCCCAGCGCGGCGAGCAGGACGCCGTGCTCGGTGCAGTCGCCCTCGCGACTGCGGGCCACCTCGCTGGCCGTGGCGAACCCGATGCTCAGGTTTTTGGTCTGGACGTAGTCGTGCACGAAGCGGCACAGCCGTTCGGCCAGCTTGTTCGGGTCCTTCTCGCCGCCGGCGGCCTTGCGGGCGAGGTCAGCCACGACGGGGTCCTTGAAGTTCAGGTCGGCGGAGGACTGCAGAAAGGGGGCGAGGTCTTGCCTGGTCATCTTCACCGCGGGACGGCTCGTGGCCGCGGCGGGCCCAGGAGCTTGTCCGGCCTTGGGGTGGGGCGCGCGGGCGGAACGGCGGGTCACCTGGAGTGTGACCGTCCCGTCGCGCCGTTCGACAAACCTCTGCATGCCGGTCTCGGGCACGTTGACGTCGGCCCCGCCCTTGCCGAGCAAGCGATATGTGATCGTCCTGGCCCGCTCGTTGTCCAGCGCTCGATCGACGCGCAGGAGCGTGCTGACCATCAACTCGGTCGGCTCGTTCCGCGACAACGCGACGGCCTTGGGGCAGGCAATCACCTCGAATGGCAGTTCGATCGGCGGCACCGACATTCGCATCTTGACCACCGTGCCCGCGTCGGTCATCCAGGTGACGGTGTCCACGGCCGTTTCCCCGCCGAGCAGCTTGCCCTTGATATGAGCCGTCTGTCTCGTGCGATAGGCGGTCACCTTGCGTCCGAACAGATCGATCGTCTCCTGATCGAGGACCGATACCGTCGTTCGTGTGAGCTGGTCCGGCGAGATGGTGGGTTCGTAGACCGACAACTCGTACTCCAGACCGGGTTTCAGCCCCCGTTTTATCTGCTCTCGGTAGGTGCCCCACGACATGATGGCCCCCTCGGGCAGATCATAGGTGTCGGTGCCCGTGTTCAGACCGAACTGCGTGGTGCTGATGGCCACCTTGCCGTTGTCGATGATGCCCGTGGTAATCGAGGGGATCTTGCCCAGTTGCATCCGGCTCCTGAAACTGAGCGGCCTGCCGTCGAGGGTCTCCTCCGCGGTCTGGTCGAACGACAGGGCGATCTGCGTGTTCGCCCGCGCCACCTCGATGGTCATGACCATCTTGGTGCGGATGACGTCGCGGCCGCTGCGCCTGGTCCGTTCCATGGTCGTATGCATGTGGCCGCTCTTGCTGTCGTTGAGCATGAGCACGTACCACTCGTCCGAGAACACGCCCCGCGGCGGGTTGTCGAGGTCGATCGCGCCGGCGGGAGCGGTGCTCGTGCCGGCGGCGCGGGCGAGGCCGACCAGCACTGGAACGAGCCAGAGGGTCCGAAGGACTCGACGGTAGGTCATGGTTCACTCCTTGCCGTCATTCTACACGCGACGGCGGAAAATGTTTCCTTCAGGTGGCGGAGCCTTCGCGGAAGGGCGCAGCAATAGATTGTGGCACAGTCGCCCTCCACTGTGGCTTCACAGTCCCCGGTAACGCCAGCCGACGTCGGCTGGGCCACATCGGGCTGGGCCACAGGGCGCGCGGCCTACTGGTCCAGCCAGTGGCGGATGGAGTAGAAGGTCAGGGCACGGCCGGCCTTGGCGATGGAGTCGGTCAGAGGGATCTCCTTGGGGCAGACCTTCACGCAGTTCTGGGCGTTCCCGCACTCCATGAGGCCGCCGCGGCCCATCAGGGCGTCGAGACGCTCGTGGGTTTCGTGGGCTCCGGTGGGGTGGCTGTTGAACAGGACGGCCTGGCTGATCGCGTGGGCACCGATGAAATGCGTGCGGTCGTTGACCTGGGGGCAGGCCTCCAGGCAGCAGCCGCAGGTCATGCATCGCGAGAGCGGGTACAGCATCTCCTGCTCGTTGTGGGTCAGCTTGGGTGTGGGCAGGTCGTAATAGCCGTCGACGGGGACCCAGGCGTGGACCCGCTTGAGAGCCTCGAACATCCGCGAGCGGTCCACCACGAGGTCGCGGACGACGGGGAACTTGGTCATCGGCTCCAGACGGATGGTCGCCCCGTCGGTCTCCAGCAAGGGGTCGACCAGGGCGGTGCAGGCC
>JACQVT010000487.1 GCA_016209665.1 Planctomycetota bacterium
CCCGGTTCAACCGGCCGCAGGAGACCGAGGAAGACACGCCGCCCGCGTGAATCGGCCCGGCGACGGCGGACGCGCCGCGGGCGGGGAACGAGAATGGAACGGCGAGCACGAGTGAGCAACGGACCGACCCTCGCGTGGGAGACGATCCGGTAACGTTGCGGAGGTAACTGATCTTGAGAAACTACGAAGGCATGTTTTTGTTCGATCCGGCGGTGCTGACCGACTGGGAGAGCGTCCAGAAGGAAGTCCACCGGATTCTGGAGCGGGCCGGAGCCGCGATCGTGGCCTGCAACCGGTGGGACGAACGGCGGCTGGCCTACGAGATCAAGGGTCGAAAGCGAGGGGTGTATGCCTTGGTCTACTTCAAGGCCGAGCCGGACAAGATCCCCGGCATCGAGCGGGACGTGAACCTGTCGGAGTCGGCCCTGCGGTGTCTGATCGTGCGCGTGGACCACATGACGGACGAGGACATGAAGGAGGCGGCCTCGACCACGCGGATCGAACAGCAGAAGTCGGCGGTTCTGGTTGACGGGAGTGAGGCCGGCGAGGACGAAGGCGGCTACGGCCGCGGCCGGCCGCGCCGGTTCGCGCCCGAGGCGCCGGCGGGTGAGACCATCGAGGCGGCCGAGGTCGGCCGCGAGGAGTGATCCATGGCCAGCTTCAATCGCGTGATCCTCGCGGGCAACCTGACCCGCGACCCCGAACTGTCCTATTTGCCGTCGGGCACGCCGGTGTGTCAGATCGGCTTGGCGGTGAGTCGGCGTTGGCGTGACAAGGAGGGTAACCAGCGGGATGAAGTCTGTTTCGTAGACGTCGTCGCGTACGCGCGCACGGCGGAAGTCATCAAGCAGTATTTCCAGAAGGGTCGACCGATCCTCGTCGAGGGTCGCCTCCGCTATCGTGAGTGGACCAGCAAGGAAGGCCAGAAGCGAAGCAAGCACGAGGTGATGATCGAGAACTTCTCGTTCATTGATGGTGGCGGTGCAGGCCGCGGGCAGGCCGGCGCTGGGGCGGCGCCCCGGGCCGCCGAGCCGGTTGGCGAACCGGAGATGCCTCCGGCCGTGGAGGAGCCTCCCCCGGGCGGGGAGGATCCGAACATCCCGTTCTGAGCCGAGCATTTGCGCTGCAGACCGGTGTGGCGGACAGTCACAGTTGCTGCGGTCGGTCCAAGCTCCGGCTCACGATGAGCTTGGCGTGCGTGCGGACGGCTGTGAGAATTCCGGTCGTCGGCGAGTTGTTCACAAGCGAGAGAAATCCAGGGCGAAATCCCGCGTGAACCGCGTCGCCCGACATGATATACCAGGGTGCTGATAACGAGGTGAATTCGATGAAGCTTTTGCTGCGACGCGACATTCCGAAAGTGGGACTCACCGGCGACGTCGTCAACGTCACCGAAGGCTACGCCCGCAATTACCTGCTGCCCCAGCGGCTGGCGGTGCTGCCGACCCAGGCCAACATGAAGGCCATCGAGGAAGACAAGCGCCGGGCCGAGGAGGAGCGCCGTCTCCGCCGCACCCAGCTCGAGGAGCAGGCCGCCCGGATGCGGGAGGTCGAGGTCACGATCTCGGCGGCCTGCAACGAGGAGGGGCATCTGTACGGCTCCGTCGGCCCCCGCGAGATAGCCGCCGCCCTTCGCGATGAGGGTCACGCGGTCGAGGCCAAGCAGGTGCAGTTGCACGAGCCCATCCGGCGCCTGGACACCGTGACCGTTCCCGTGGTGTTCGCCGACGACCTGCGGGTCGAGGTCAAGGTCTGGGTGGTTCGAGAGACGGCCGCGGACGAAGCCGAACGCCAGACCCGGGAGCAGGAGCGGCAGCGGGAGCGTCAACGCGAGCGCAAGGAGGCGGACCGCTATGCCTACGGAGCAGGAATCGACGCCATCGAGACCGATCTCTGATCTGCCGGGCGACCTGCCGGCCCCGTCCACGGGACGGGCCCTGGCCCCGGCGGACGACCTGCTGTCCGACAACCGGGCCGCCCGCGGCGCGGTCCCCCGCGGCGAGCGTATCCCGCCCCAGGACATCGAGGCCGAGATGAGCCTCCTCGGCTCGATGATGCTGAGCCGGGACGCCATCGGCGATATCCTGCCGCTGATCCACCGCAACGAGTCCGACCGCTTCTACCGGCCCGACCACCGGCGGGTGTTCGAGGTCCTCGTCGACATGTACGACCGGGGCGACCCGATCG
>JACQVT010000460.1 GCA_016209665.1 Planctomycetota bacterium
CTACACGCCGCTGCAGACCAACTACACGGTGATGAACATCGCCCTGGTGGACCGCCAACCGCGGACGCTGAACCTGCGGCAACTCATCGACATCTACATCAAGCACCGCAAGGAGGTGATCCGGCGGCGGACGCAGTTCCTGCTTCGCAAGGCCCGGCAGCGGGCTCACATCGTCGAGGGACTGATCCTGGCCGTGGGCGACATCGACGCGATCATCGAACTGATCCGCCAGTCGCCCGACCCACCGACGGCCAAGCAGCGGCTGATGGCCCGCGGGCTGCGGCTGCCCGAGCAGGCGGCGTTCGTCAAGCTGCTGCCCGAGGCGTTCGTCAAGCGGGCGACCGGGGCCGATCAGCACCTGACCGGCGCCCAGGCCGACGCCATCCTGACCATGCAGTTGCAGCGGCTCACGGGCCTGGAGATCGAAAAGCTGGTCGAGGAGTACCGCAAGCTGACGGAGGAGATCGAGGGCTACGAGGCGATCCTCCGCGACGAAACCCTGGTGCTGGATATCATCCGCGAAGACATCTACGAGATAAAGGACAAGTACGGGGACAAACGCCGGACCGAGATCGGCGGCGAGGTCGCCGAGTTCCAGATGGAGGAGTTGATCCCCGACGAGCCGATGATCGTCACCATCACCCGCGAGGGGTACATCAAGCGGGTGCCGACCGAGGCCTACCGCAAGCAGGGGCGGGGCGGCAAGGGCGTCAAGAGCAGCGATACGAAGGAAGGGGATTTCCTCGAACACCTGTTCGCGGCCAGCACGCACGACTACCTGTTGTTCTTCACGAACCGCGGGCGGGTGTACTGGCTGAAGGTGTACGACATCCCGGCGATGCAGCGGACATCGAGGGGGCGAGCCATCGCGAACCTCCTGCAGATGCAGCCGAACGAGGTGCACAATGCCGTGCTGCCGGTGCGGGAGTTCGAGGAGCGGTTCGTCTTTTTCGCGACGACCAAGGGCGTGGTCAAGAAGACGCCGCTGAGCGCGTTCCGGCGGCCGATGGCCAAGGGCATCATCGCGATCACTCTCGACCCGGATGACGAACTCATCGGTGCCGCCGAGACGAGCGGGCAGGACGAGATCGTGCTGGGCACGCGGAACGGCTGGGCGGTGCGGTTCGACGAGCAGGAGGCGCGGGCGATGGGGCGCAGCGCCCGCGGCGTGCGGGGCATCAGCCTGCGGGGCGACGATGCCGTCGTGGACATGGTGGTGACCAACGAGCAGGCCTCCCTGCTGACGGTGTGCGAGAACGGGTACGGCAAGCGGACGCAGGTGAGCGAGTATCGCAAGACGCGGCGAGGCGGCAAGGGCGTCATCAACATCAAGACGACGGAGCGCAACGGCCGCGTGGTGGCCCTCAAGAGCGTCACCGACGCGGACGAGTTGATGTTGATCTCGGCCAAAGGGATCGCCCTGCGGACCGGCCTGAGCGAACTCCGCGAGATCGGCCGGGCGACGCAGGGGGTGCGGCTGATCCGGCTCGAGGAGGGCGACCAGGTGGTGGCCGTGGCCCGGATCGCCAAAGAGGAGGACGAGGAAGGCGCGCCCGGCCCTACAGAGGGCGCCAACGGCGAAGGACAGCCCACCACCGGCGAAGCGCAGGAGCCTGCCCGCCCGGAGGAGGAGGAGGAGCCGGCCCGGGCCGAGGAGAACGAATCCCCCGAGGCTCAAATGGCCGATGAATCTGATGATCTGGACGCCTTGCCGGAGGACGACGAGGATGATTCGTCCGGCGAGGATGCCTCCGAGGACGATGAGGATGATCGAGGGTGAGGATGGGGCCGGGCCGCAACCGTCCAAGACCCTGGGCGTATAAGAGCGGTCGGGGCACGGCGGAGAGGGTCTGCCCGCGGAGCGGAGCCATGACATCAAGCAGGACGACAAAAATCATCCTGGGCGTGGCGGTGTCGGTTTGCGCGATGCTGCCCGGCACGGCCGCGGCCCAGACCACGAGTCAGCCGAGCAATTCACTGCCTCGCAACAACGTCAGCGGCGGGGCGATCGCCGCCCGTCGGCCGGGCACCTGGATTCAGAGCGCCATCGGCACGCACAACGAACGAACGTCCGAGGCGCTGCAGAACTTCGGTGGGGTCACCTACACGGAGCAGGGGCCCGAGCCGTCCATTCGCGACCAGGTGCTGCCCAAGCTCGTCGAGATCCTGTTGCAGATGATCGCGGCCCTGGACCTGGCGATCAAGGCGGCCCTCCAGGGCGGTCTGCCGACGGGGCCGTAGTGCCCGACAACGGATCGGGCCGACCCGACCCGACGCGGCGGGTGTGGCAGAGCGTTGTGCCGGCTGTGTGGCCCAGCCGCCCTCGGCTGGGTCGGCGGGAGTCAGAACGCACAGTCGAGGGCGACTGTGCCACAAGTTATTGCCACGCCCTGACCCGGCCGGGAATCTCACGCCGGGTTGTCATCCCTTCCACTCTGCAATACCCTGCACCGATCGGGACTTTCACTCAGCAGGCCGCTGAACCCAAGGAGGCCGACCGATGAGGCAAAGCCGTCATACCCTGGTCTTCGTGTGGGAGGTGTTAGTAAGTCTGGGGCTGGCGTCGGTATCGCTGGCGATCGAGCACGGCCGGCCGGGCGGGCAGCCCTATGAGCTGGCGGGCCGGAGGATCGTGTTCTCGACGTGGTACTACGTGCGGCCCGGTCAGCCCGACTGGCAGGATGACGCGGGCGTCAGCCGATACGCCAAGAGGCTGGCGTATCCGGCGGACGCGCTGCACTACACGTATGAGGACCGTCCGCACGGCGTTCGTCTGCGGGCCGAAGCCGCCCAGCGCACCGGGCCGGTGATCGCCCCCGAGCGGCCGTGGGAACAGCGAGGCATCAGCGTTTCGACGCTGCTGCTCGACGAAGGCAGGTACCGGCTGTGGGCCGCCTCGCGGGACAAGAACCTCAAGTGGCGCGGGGTGTACTATGAGTCGGCGGACGGCCGAAACTGGCAGCGACCGAACCTGGGGCAGGTCGAGTTCGAAGGCTCGCGGGACAACAACCTGCTGGCGTTCAACGCCGAGTCGGTGTTCAAGGACCCCGCGGGACCGGCGGCGGAACGCTACAAGTGCGTGTGGCACGGCGACTACGACCCCAAGCGGTTCGAGGAGTTCAAGAAGACGCGGCCCTATTCGACGATCGCGCTGGAGATGGACCCCGGCCGCGTGCATGCGATCCTGGGGGCGGTGTCGCCCGACGGTCTGAGCTGGACGCAGTTGCCGGACGCCCTCAGCGTCGAGCCCAGCGATACGCATATCGTCGGGTACTACGACTTGCGGTTGGCGAAGTACGTGCTGTACACGCGGAGCTACATGGTGGGGCCGCGGGCGCCGGGATTTCCGCCGCCGTCGCCGGCGATCTACCAGTTCCTGGCCCGCCGGGCGATCGGACGGACCGAGAGCGCGGACTTCCGGGCGTTCGCGCCAGCCGAGACCATCATCGAGCCCGGGCCGGACTCAGCACCAACGGACCAATACTACAGCAACTGCCGCACGACGGTGCCCGACGGGCCGGACCAGCATCTGCTGTTCCCGGCGGTGTTCCACCTCGACACCGACAACACCAGCATCGAGCTGCACGCGAGTTATGACGGCAAGCTGTGGCACCGCGTGCCCGGCTCGCCGGTGCTGGATACGGCCGCGTGGGGGCAGTGGGACGGCGGGTGCATCTTCACCTCGCCCGAGCTGACGGAGTTGCCCGACGGGAGTTGGGTCCTCCCGTACACCGGCTTCAAGAACACGCACAAGTATCCCAGCGGCCTGGACGCCTGCGGGTTCGGGCTGGCGGTCTGGCCCAAGGGGCGGCTCGTGGCCATCGAGGCGCCCGGCGATGGTGGATTCACGACCGAGGGGCTGGTGCCCCCGGGCGGGCGGCTGCGGATCAACGCGGTGACCGCCCGCACGGGCTCGATCCTGATCGAGGCGGCCGACCTGGAGGGTAAGCCGATCCCCGGCCGCGGCTTCGCCGAGGCGGTGCCGATCGTCGGCGATCAGGTCTGGGCGCCGGTGAAATGGAAGACCGTCGATGATCTGGGCATCAAGTCGGGCGAGCCGGTGGTGCTGCGGTTCCGCATGAACCACGCCCGGATCTACGGCTTGCAGTTCGACCAGTGAAGCGCGGGACCCGCGCGCGGGCATGGGGGCGTTGCGCCCCGGTCACTTGCTGCTGGCGCCGAAAACGACGATGGCACCGTAGCGCCGGACCAAACGGGATGCGGATCCTCAAGCCGTTGGTGTGAGACGTGGGTCGGGCTCCGGCGAAGGGAAGGGCGTTCATTTGCTGATCGCGCCCGCGCAAACGATGCCGGCGTAGCGTTTGCCGGGATCGTTCGCTTTTCGAGCATCAACCAGGGCGGTGTGACCGTCCCAGTAGAGAATGTGGCCGCGGCCGCGGTGCCGGGGGGCCAGGAAATCGTCATACTTGAAGAGGAAGCCGCTGAATCCATCATTCAGGGCGTTCGTCTTGTTGGAGCCGGCGTGGCCCGGCCGGTCCTCGTCGAAACCGGCATATTCCTCAAAGAGCAGGCCCAATCGCTCGGGGTTGGTCGTGTAGGGGCCCTCGGGCGCGATGTCCTTGGCGGGCGGCACAACCCGCCCCGGCCGCAGGGCGTCGGGCCGGATGAAATCCGCGGGACGCAGGGCGCCGTCGTTGGCATTGGTTCCGTTGCCCAGCCGCTCGTTCAGCCAGTTGTGGGGCTCGATGAAGCGGGTGAAGCTGTGGATGGCCTTCGATCCATTGGTGCCGCCCGCTCCGATGGCATTGCCGTAGCGCCGCCTCGAGTCACGGGGACAAAAGTACAACTCCTTGTCGCGCAGATACCGGTAGATCTGGCCGAACTCCACCCACCGGGACGAATCGGTCGGCCGAACACCTCCGAACTTGGCGTAAAGCGTCGGAAAGAACTTCGCCTGGGCTTCACTGTTGTTCGGGCGGCCGTCCCACAACCACCAGTCGAAGTGCGGAAAATAGCTGGGGTAATCCTGCGCATAGTACACATGGCCCCGGTGCAGCTCCCGGAGACGAGTCTTGCAGACCACCGCCCTGGACTCCTCGCGGGCCATCGCCAGCGACGGCAGCAGGATCGCAACCAGCAAAGCGATGATCGCGACGACCACCAGCACTTCAATCAGCGTGAATGCCTGCGGCTTCGACTTGTGGGGCATGTCCGCACCCTTTCGCCGGTGTTCAGTCTAGCTGAAGGGCGGGCACAGGGGAAGCCCTTTTTCGGGATCGCGCCCGCAAACGGGACCTCGGCTCGCCAACGGTTAGTCCCTTGCCGCTGGCGGTTCGCACGGCGATGCTGCCCCTCACAGGCGAACTCAGGCGGCACGGCGGCGCATCGACCCGACGATCGCCAGCCCCGCCAGGAACAGCAGGAGAGCGGCCCCAAACACCCCGGCGGGCAGGAAACCACCCACGCCATCGGAAACGCCGAGCCAGCGCAGGGTTCCGGGCGAAAGGCGGTCGAGGCCCATCAACAGGCCGTTGTGCAGGGCGTGAAACAGCACGCAGGGCAGGATCGATCGCGACTGCCAGCACAGCCAGGCCAGGCAGATGCCCAGGAGGGCGGTCACGGGAACACGGTCAAGTATGAAGTGATAGATGCCGAAGGTCAGGGCGGCGGTCAGGATGGCCGGCCACTTGCTCAGGCCCTGGGACAGGCCCGACAGGACAAATCCGCGGAAGAACAGTTCCTCGGCCACGGCCGGCACGATGGCCAGCAGCAGCAGCACCTGCCACAATGGGGCGGATACCAGTTGGGTTTCGATCAGCTTGAAGGCTTGGGTCATGGCCTCCGAGGCCGGTACGATCCGTGTTTGCAGGGCGATGAACTGCTGGGCGATGGCCCAGCTCGATCCCCCCAGCAGGATCGCGGC
>JACQVT010000461.1 GCA_016209665.1 Planctomycetota bacterium
GCGTGGGGGGCATCGATCTGTTCCATCGGGCGTATTCGCCTCTCCTGTTCAAAACCGAGTTCGCCCCCTCGCCTTACTGCTACTGCTGTCCGCTCGGCAAACGACCCGAGACCTGCGGCATCGCTTGCGCGGACGAGGTCGGGCGTCTGCTGGACGAGCACCGGGGGCGCGTGGCGGCGGTGATTGTCGAGCCGCTGGTCCAGGCGGCGGCCGGCATGATCACCGCTCCGCCGGGCCACCTGGCTCGCCTTCGCCGGTACTGCGACGAGCACGACACGCTGCTGATCGCCGACGAGGTGGCTACCGGCTTCGGCCGCACCGGCCGCATGTTCGCCTGCGAGCACGAGGGCGTGTCGCCGGACCTGCTCTGCGTGTCGAAGGGGCTGACCGGGGGCTACCTGCCGCTGGCCGCGACGCTTACAACCGAGGCGATCTACGAGGCGTTCGTCGGCCCCATCGACAGCGGGCGGACGTTCTACCACGGCCATACGTTCACCGGGAACCCGCTGGGTTGCGCGGCCGCCCTGGCCTCGCTGGACGTATTCGAGCGCGACCGCGTTCTCGAAAGCCTGCCGGCCAGGATCGAGATCATCGCCGGCCACCTGGTCCGCCTGGCGGATAACCCGCACGTCGGCAGTGTCCGCCAACGCGGCCTGATGGCCGGCGTCGAGCTGGTCCGCGACAAGGCGACGCGGGAACCCTACGCCTACGGCCGGCAGGTCGGCACGCGGGTCTGTGCCCGGGCCCGTGAGTACGGGGTCATCGTCCGCCCGCTCGCCGACACCATCGTCATCATGCCGCCGCTGTGCATTTCGGCGGACAACCTGCATGACCTGATGAGGACGATCGAGCGATGCATCGACGAGGTGGTACCGGGAATAGAGCGGGGTTCGGGCCCCGGGGCTCGGAGTTCGGGAACAAGTGACGGCGTCGAATGACGGAGCAAAATCACGGGGGCTGTGTTGATTCTACGCGCTTGCAGGAACGACGCACGAACGTACAGTATACGAGCCGCGGGGTCGCCTGGTCGACTCGCCGAGGCGAGTTCATCCCCGCGGATTCGCCCGTCAGGAGTGAGGAGCAGGGTGGGGAACGGAATCAGGGGACCGCGTTGTTTCCAGAGGACCGCGTCAACTCGCCCGGTCGAGTCACCGTGGCGGCTTGTTGACGCGTCCTGCGTGGGCAGGTGGCGCAGCAACGGCAACAAGTTGCCTTGGTCCTGAGAACTGCCCGCCGATTCTGTGCCATACGCTGAGGAGGGACGTCCATGTCCGACAAACCTGTCGCCCTGGTGACCGGGGGTTCGCGCGGCATCGGTCGGGGGATCAGCCTGGCCCTCGCCCAGGACGGCTACCGCGTGCTGGTCAACTACAACACGAATCTCGACGCCGCCGAGGAGACGTGCCGGCTGATCGAGGTTGCCGGGGGCGAGGCCGAGAGCTGTCAGGCGGACATCACCCAGGCCGAGCATCGCGAGTTGCTGCTCGATTTCTGCATGGAGCAGTTGGGCCGCCTCGACCTGCTCGTCAACAACGCCGGCATCGCCCCGCCGCAGCGCCATGACCTGCTCGAGATGCCGCTGGCGAGTTTCGACCTCGTGGTCGACACCAACCTCAAGGCCCCCTTCTTCCTGACCCAGGCGGCGGCTCGGCTCATGATCCGGCAGTTGCGGGACAAGGCCATCCCCTGGGCAGCGATCGTCAACGTCTCCTCGATCAGTGCTTATGCCGTCAGCACCAATCGCGGGGAGTACTGCATCAGCAAGGCCGGCCTGTCAATGGCCACCGCCTTGTTCGCGGTGGAACTCGCCCCGTACGGCATCCGCGTCTACGAGGTCCGCCCCGGCGTCATCGAGACCGACATGACCGCCGGCGTGAAGAAGAAGTACGACAAGCTCATCGCCGAGGGCTTTAGCCCGATCAAGCGCTGGGGCACGCCGACCGATGTCGGCAAGGCTGTCGCCGCCCTGGCTCGCGGCGATCTGCCGTTCTCGACCGGCGAGGTCATCAACGTCGACGGCGGATTTCATTTGCGTTGTTTCTGAGGGTTTCCAGCAGATCTTGTGAGACCGGCTTCCAGCCGGTCAATCGGACCGGCCAGATGCTCGCCACGGCGTAGCAGGCCGGTCCCACACAGGGTTTTGTTGAAGTTCCCAAGGAGTTTCGAGCTATGGTGAAATACACGGCGATCGCGGCCCCGTTGGGGTCGGTGGGCTTTGTGGCGTCCGAGGAGGGCCTGCGCGAGGTCTTCATGACCCGCCGCGGGGTGGACAGGTGCCTCGACTGGCTGAGGCGGCGGTATCCCGGGGGGCAGCGGGAACGCGGTCTGCTGGCGACCTTCCAGGAGCAACTGCGGGATTACCTGGCAGGTCGGCCGGTGCGGTTCGACGTGCGGGTTGACTTGGGCGGGCTGACTGAATTTCAGCAGCAGGTACTGGCGGCCTGCGCCGAGGTGGATTATGGGAAGACCGCGACCTACGGCGAACTGGCCCGGCGGATCGGCCGGCCGCGGGCGGCCCGGGCGGTGGGAGCGGCGCTCGGACGCAACCCGGTGCCGCTGGTCGTGCCGTGTCACCGCATCGTCGGGTGCGACGGGGCGCTGGTGGGATTCTCGGCGGAACAGGGCCTGCGGGTGAAACGATGGTTGCTGGAGTTGGAGGCGAAAGGGAAGGCGGGGGTCGGGAACACGACTCCAGGGTTAGGGCCCATCCCAAAACCCTGAAATCGGACCGGCTGGAAGCCGGTCCCACACGGGTTTTGGGATAGGTTTTTGGCGCCCTGGGCCTTGGGAGCAAGTGCAGAATCGTGGCGGTCTACGCGGTCATTCGGCGGGTCTTCGACATCGTGGTGAGCCTGGCGCTCATCGGGCTGCTGCTGCCGGTGTGGGTGGCGGCGGTGATCGCGATCAAGCTGACGTCGCCGGGGCCGCTGCTGTTCAGCCAGCCGCGGGGCGGACGCGGCGGCGTGCCGTTCACCGCGTACAAGTTCCGCACCATGAGGGCCGACCACGTCCACGACCCGACGGAGGTCGTACCGCTCGGCCACAAGAACATCACGCCGCTGGGCCGGTTCCTGCGCCGAGCGAAGATCGACGAAACGCCGCAGCTCATCCACGTGCTGATAGGCCACATGTCGATCATCGGTCCGCGGCCCACGATCATGGACCAGGTCGTCCGGTACGACGCGTTCGAGCGGCGGCGGCTGGAGGTGCGGCCGGGACTGACCGGGCTGGCCCAAGTCAACAGCAACGCGACCATGAGCTGGCCGGAGCGGATCAAGTACGACGTGTACTACGTCGAGCACCAGGGGCCGCGGCTGGACCTGTTGATCCTCGCCAAGACCATCGCGGTCCTGTTCCTGGGCGAACAGCGCTTCTCGCGGCGGTTCGAGGACAGCCCGTACGGCGCCGCCGCGCGGCGGGAGCAGGAGACAGAATTCAAGAGTCAGGAGTCAGGAGTCGGGAGAGCAGGAGAAGAGCAGTAGGCAAGCGGGCGGTCGTCCGAGCCCCGGTTCTCGATCCCCGCGTCGCCGTGTCCCCGCGTCTCCTCGCCTGAGTCCGGTACGCCGAAGCCTGTATTTCCTCCCCGCATCCGCCGGGTTTATCGGCGGTACAAGGGGCTGAAAGGGGCAGGGCGATTGTGCGGTTTCGCCTTGCTAAGTCGTGGCCCCGTCGGTGATAATACAATCGCCGCGTAACTCCCCCGTTTACCCAGGGAGACGCTTTATGACCGCTCACACCTGGCACCGGCTGCTGGCGGCGGGCCTGTCGCTGGTGCTGACCTCGGCCGCTGCTTCGGCGCAGGACCCCGGCACCAGCAACGC
>JACQVT010000433.1 GCA_016209665.1 Planctomycetota bacterium
GCGCCAGGCCTCGCCCATCGAGCGGTTCGACTCCAGTATCGTCGGCACCAACGACTACCGGGACACCGCCGACAGCGACGTCATCATCATCACCTCCGGCCTGGCCCGCAAGCCGGGCATGAGCCGCGACGACCTGCTGGTCAAGAACGTCGAGATCGACCGCGCCGTCACCGAGCAGGCGGCCAAACACAGCCCCAACGCCATCCTGATCGTGGTCAGCAACCCCCTGGACGCGATGGTGTACACCGCCTGGAAGGTGAGCGGCTTTGCCACCCACCGCGTGATGGGCCAGGCCGGCGTGCTCGACACCGCACGGTACCGCACGTTCATCGCCATGGAGCTGGGATGCAGCGTGGAGGACATCACCGCCCTGCTGCTGGGCGGGCACGGCGACGACATGGTGCCGCTGCCCAGCTTCACCTCGGTAGCCGGCATCCCGGTGACGCACCTCATTTCGAAGGAGCGCCTCGACGCGATCGTCGATCGGGCCCGAAAGGGCGGCGGCGAGATTGTCGGTCTGCTCAAGACCGGCAGCGCCTACTACGCCCCGGCGGCGGCCAGCGTCCAGATGGCCGAGGCCATCATCAAGGACAAGAAGCGCATCCTGCCGGTGGCCGCCTACTGCGACAAGGAATACGACGTCGGCGGCTACTTCGTCGGCGTCCCCGCCGTCCTGGGCCGCGGCGGCGTCGAGAAGGTCCTCGAGGTCCCGCTCACCGCCGACGAGAAGGCCGCCTTCAAGGTCAGCATCGACCACGTGAAGGAACTGGTCGCCCAGGCGGACAAGTGCCTCAGCTAGCGGGGGCCCTCCGATGTTCGAAGAGGACATCTTACTCGGGAATACTGAGGAGTCCATCGTCGTCCAGACCCGCCGAGGCAGGGACGTACTGAACGTTGTTGAGCCGGAGCCGGGCGAACGAGGACGGCGGAAGTACCAGATCCTCAGGGAGCGACACCCGGGCTGGAGACCGCGAAAGGACGCCTGTGGCGTCTACAATTGCTATGGGATGACGTTCGCCTCGCGACGAACCAGTATCTTGGCGGACGAATTCGTTTCTGCTATACTTGACGACGATGGTTACCGAAGAGTTGAGGAGAGAGACGCTCAGGTCGGAGACCTAGCCGTCTATTCGGACACCAGGTGCGGACGTCTCCATGTGGCGTTGATCGTCCAAAAAGAGTGGGTGGGGGAGACACCGGTGTTCTTCGGGCTGAGCAAATGGGACTCGACATCCGGTGAGGACATTCACCGACTGAGCGATCACGTTTGGCAGGATGGTGATTGGCAGATTGTGCTTGAGTACTACACGGACCGAACTCCATGAGTCGATCGCTTGAGCAGTTGGCCTCAATCGACTTCGAACTGGCCATGGTAGCCTCCACCCCTAGGGCCCTCAGAGAGATGCTGCGCCGAAACACCACCATTCGAGAGCTGAAGCATTCATACGACGCTGGCTTCCTTTCCGATGTCGAGATTCAACGGTTCGTTCACCGCCTGATTGAGCAGGGCTCATGTGAGCCCCGCTTTCCTCACCAGACCGCGTTGGCCGCTGTCGCCGTTCTGCTCGCGGATCGCTACTCGAGCTTCGCCGAGGAATACATCCGAGACCTGTCCCGGGTAAGGTCTGGTCGCATGATCGTTGCCGCTCGCGTGGCCCGGATCATATTGACAGAACGAGAACGGACAAAGAACAGCTTCCGAGTGTTCCCACAGGTCCAGCCGATCACCTTCACTTGTCTACCTCTTCCCTCTTCGGGCGCTGGCAGGCCAGACGAAACGAATGACTACTGCGATTTGAAGGTGGCATAATGCCGACGCTGGAATACTTTCTGGTTGCCCGGGATTTCTCCGTTGATCAGCGGACGAACAGGGTCAGCATTTTCAATATCATGGAAGAGATTCACGCTCGCGAATTCCCGATCACGATTCCCAATATGGTGATTCTTTGCTCATGGAATGCGGAGAACGGGGATAACGAACGAGATTTCCAAATGACACTGCGTCCGAGCTTGGACGGCCGTCCGGTCGGAATCCCGCAGCCGCTCGCCCACAATTTCCGCATTCCGGGACGGCGGTGTCGCAACTTCGTAGCCGTGGAGGGTCTTCCCCTGGCAGGGCCTGGACGTCTTCTGGTCGAGCTGCTGCTGAACGGCGACCACGTAGCGTCCCACACCATCGATGTGGTTCGGGATGCCCTCGAGGAGTAGAACCTCCGAGATGTCGCCCATCACATGTGGCACCGTCCTTCCGTTTCTCACCAGGGGTTTCCACCCCCTCCCTCGTCGCGACAATGCCCGGCTCAGGCGCCGATGACATGGCTCCAACGAATCCGATGCACCGCGTCCGTATCGTCCTCGTTCGCTCGCAGATTGCCGGCAACATCGGGGCGGTCGCGCGGTGCATGGAGAACTTCGGCGCCGGCGGTCTGTATCTGGTTGCGCCCAGGGTTTCGCCCACCTCGCGGGAGGCGATGCAGCGCAGCACTCACGGTGAGCACCGGCTGCACGCGGCCCGGGTGGTGGAGACGGTCGCGGCAGCGCTGGAGGGAACCGTCTACGCCGTCGGGACGAGCCGTCGGCCCGGGCCGGTGCATCAGGCGGACGATCTGACGCCGCGACAGATGGCGGCGACCCTGACCGGGCGCCTGGCTGACGGACAGGTGGCCCTGCTGTTCGGCAGTGAGGACAACGGTCTCGCCCGCGAGGACCTGCTGGCCTGTGACGCGGTGGTGGTCATCCCCGCGGCGCCGGGGTACCCGACCTTGAACGTCTCGCACGCGGTGGCGATCTGCCTGTACGAGGTGTTCGTGGCCGCCGCCGCCACCCGCCACACCGATGCCACCGTGCGGAAACGCAGCGAGCCGGCCGACCTGGCCATGATGAACCGCCTCATGGACAAGCTGCAGCACGCCCTGCGGACCATCGGCTACCTGCGGCCCGAGAAGCCCGACCACCTCATGTTTCCCATTCGGGCCATTCTGTCGCGGGCCGGCCTGACCCGGGCCGAGGCCCAGATCCTGATGGGCCTGGCCCAACAAATCGACGAGTTCGCGAAGTACGGAACGCGAACAGAAGCGGATCCACGGCTGGACTCGGACCCACAGGCATGAGAACGACGCTCCTGAAGATCTGGATCGCCGAGCGTCTCGACAAGGCGACCGCCTGAACTTGGCAAGCGCCAAGGTGGCGGGCGCGAAAGCCGGCCGACGCCAGGGGGAGCAACGCCGTCGATCAGTTCGAGCCGACCATCGCTCCCGGTGCCGCGGCGGCGGGCATGAAGGGCGTCGGCCGGCGGACCGGCTCCTCCTCGAACACCAGGCGGCGGCGGAAGCTGGCCTCGGGGCGTGACATCCAGCCGACACTGATGAAGCCCAGGGCGTAGATGAGCAGGAACACGCTGAGCACCGGCCGGCTGACGGTCATGTAGATCGCCCAGTTGGCCAGGCAGTACGCCCCGAGCAGCATCTCGAAGAACCACAGCCCGCCGGAGCGGCGGGCCTTGTACCGGCTGGTCAGCAGCGTCGATTGCGTGCTGCCGGACTTGGGCGTACGCACGAATTCTCCGCCGCGGACGCGCAGGCCGCGCAGCACGGCCACCGCGTTGTTCACCGACAGGCCGGTGCCCAGGACCAGCACGGCCGGCATGTGCCGAACCCCGCTCCAGCCCCCGCCCAGGTGGTAGCGGGCGTACCCGTAGACCGTCGGCGAAGCGAGGATCGTGAACACGATCAGAATCCAGCCCATCAAAAAGCACCACCACAGCGACAACGGTCCGGTGATCGCCAGCAGCGGCCGGGCCAGCAGGGCCAGCACCATCGTCCACAGGTAGACCGAGTAGTGCGTCAGGTGCAGCGATGCCTCGAGTTTCTCGACGAAGCTCACCTTCGAACGCCATATCCGCGGCAGCAGCTTGACCGCGGTCTGCACGCCGCCGGTGGCCCACCGCCGCTGCTGGGCCTTCAGTCCGCTGATCGTGTTGGGCAACTCGGCCGGGCAGGCCAGCTCGAGGCAGTAGTCCATCCGCCACCCCGCCAACTGCACGCGGTACGACAGATCGAGGTCCTCGGTCAGCGTGTCGGCCGACCAGCCGCCGGCGGCGGGGTCCTCGATGGCCGCCTTCCGCCACACGCCGGCGGTGCCGTTGAAGTTCATCATCAGCCCGTTCCAGGCCCGGGCCCCCTGCTCGACCGCGAAGTGGGCGTCGAGGGCCACCGCCTGAGCCCGGGTGAGCCACGACTCGTCCTGGTTCAGGTGGGTCCAGCGGCCCTGGACGCAGGCGAGCTTCTCGTCGCCGGCCAGGAACGGCACCGCCCGCCGCAGGAAGTCCTTGGGTGGGATGAAGTCGGCGTCGAAGATCGCCACCAGCGGGTGCCGGCAACGGGACAGACCCTCCCGCAGGGCCCCGGCCTTGTAGCCGGTCCGCTTCTCGCGGCGAACCGCCTCGACGTCCACACCCTGGCTCCGCAGCCGCCGGACGGTCATGTCCACCAGCAGGCGCGTCTCGTCCGTGCTGTCGTCCAGGACCTGGATCTGGTGCTTGCCGCGAGGGTAGTCCATCGCCGCCACCGCCTCGATCACGCGGGTGGCGACGTCGGCCTCGTTGTAGATGGGCAACTGGGTGGTGACGCCCGGCCAGTCGGCCTCCGGCGTGCGGGTCCTGTAGTCCTCGATCAGCCGCCGCTGCTCGACGATCTTGCTCTTCCGCCGACGGTGGAAAAGGTACAACAGGACGTACAGATGCACCCCGTACACCGCCAGCGCACAGGTGCTCACGAAGAACAGCACCAGGACGATCCGATCGAAGATGATGCCCACGACCGTTGAGCCTCGCCTATGAGATCCGTGCCTGAATCGCGTCCAAGCACGCCGCGCAGCGCTGGTTGGTCCATCAGGTCAGACGCGCGTAATCACAGCCCATTACGGAAAATAGCGCAGTTTTCGCACGTGAGTGGGGCTGACCGCCCCGCCGGGCCGCCGCGCCGCAGACCCGCCCGGAGCCGGTGCCCGAACCGGGCCCCGTCCCTCACCCGTGTTATTGGGGCATTAAGATAGGTCCCCGCCCCCCGAGTGTCAACATCCGGCCGCGAGGCGCGGCACCCAGAAGCGGTTGCCCCTAGGGGCCCCTTGGCGACCTCTTAGGGGGCATCCTGCCCGCCTCGTCAGGCGCGGAAGATGCACGCCCCCAAGCCATCGCGGGCCGGTCCCCGCGACCTGTTGCCGGACCCGCGAGGTGCATCGCTGTCGGCCCTCAGCGCCTTGGCGGCCGCAGGCAGCCGTGGTAGAATGGCTGCCCTTGAATGACCGAATGACCACAGGCCGCTGACGACAGGATCGACGATATGCACTACCCGCGAAAGATCAGCCGCATCAAGAAACTCCGCAAGCAGGGCTTCCGTGCCCGCATGAAGACGAGCAAGGGTCGCAAGCTCCTCAGCCGGCAACGACGCCTTGGCCGGCATTCCCTCAACGTTATGGACTGACCGGATTCGTCATTCGATGCTTCCGCCGCCCGGCACCGCCTTGCCCCGGAGCCGGCCGTACCACATCGACGAACGGAGTTCCTTGAACGCCGAGTCGTTGATCTCGAACTTGTTGAGGCTGTTCTTGTACGGGCCGAGGAAGCCATCCGGAGCCGGCTGACCGTTGCTGTCCGGCAGCCCCCCGGTGTCCTTGACCGGCATGGCGTGCCCGTCGGCGAACAGCACGTTGGCGAACCCGGCCTTGCCGCTGCCGTCCGCGCTGTGCAGCGGCACGATGTCGTTGAACTCGTGACCCTTCTGGCCGGCGTTGCCGGTCACCACGCTGTAGTCCACCGACATGCCGTCGGTGAACGACTCCACGGTGTAGTCCCCTTTGTCGATCACCTTCTCGTCGGCGAACGTGTTGATGGTGTCGGCGTAGGCCTGCGTCACCAGCGAATCGCCGCTGTCTCCTGCCCGCGAGTCCCCCATGAGGCCCACGCGGCTCGGCGGCGCCGCGCCGGCCATCAGGTGCTTTTCGTTGAGCGGACCGTCGCCGTCGAGCGGGCATTTCGACGGATCGCCGTTGGGATCGCTGGACGGCACGCCGTCGGACCCGTACCCGTCATCCGCCGTCGGATCGCCGCGGGAGAACTGCCACGTCGTGGCGTAATTCGAGTTGTAGCCCTTGGTCCAGAAGTCCGCCGACGGCAAGCCGACCGGCACGATCGGCACCGTGGGCGTTCCGCCCGGATGCCGGTTCGGGTTCGCACCCCCGGTGGCCGCGGCGCCCGTGTAGTCGGCCACTTTCTCGTTCACCTGGAACCGGTTGGTCGGGCACAGCATCTTGCCGGGAACGCCCACCTTGGTGTTGATCACGTCCGCCACCCAGCCGATCTTGCGCACGTCTCCATCGCGCAGGTAGTCGAACGCGCCGGAACAACGGACCCCCGTGTTCTGGGTGGCGTAGATCTCGAAAGCGTTCCCGAACGTCTTGAGGTAGGAAGCGCACGTAGCCGCCTTGGCGGACTCCCGCGCGCTGCCCAGCGAGGGCAGCAGGATCGCGATCAGCAGGGCGATGATGGCCACCACCACCAGCAGTTCCACCAGCGTGAATCCGTTCCGCCTTCGTTTCATGTGCGTGATCTCCATGTCAGGCGTGTCGGCCCCCTCCGCGAAAGCGCCGCCACGTGCGCCGCTGCCCGCCGGAGGCTCCGTGAATTAAACCCGCCGAATGTTCGGGAGCGATTAAGCCCGGATGCGAAGATCATTTGTTTCGCGTGAATTGTCGGCGACGGATTGGCTAGGATCGGCAGCCGAAACCTTCAACCGTTCTTAACAAGCCGATGGACGACACCGCAGGCGTTCGGGTATTCTGCCCGGCTGGTCGCCCGTGCCACGAGGCGCTGACCAACGTAGCGGACCGGGCAGAATCTGAGCGGACCCGGCGGGTTCGACGACGAGATGGTCGACTTCCTGCGGAACCTGTTCTTCGAGAGCCTCGTGCTGCTCGTGATCGCCGAGGGCATCGCCCTTGCCGTGGTGCTGGCGATCCGCCGGCGCCAGACGCCGCCCGCGGGCCGCTGGTGGATGCCCATCGCGCTGGTGGTGTGCGCGGCCTTGCTGGCGGTACAGTGGCTGGTCCGGACCGATCGCGAACGGTTGCGGGCAGCCGTCACCGAGATGGCCCTGGCCGTGGACGACGGCGACGTCGCCGCCCTGGCCGAGCATATCGACGCCGACTTCCAGTACCGCGACCAGGACCGACGGGCCTGGCTCGACGACGTCCGCCAGCGGCTGCAGCGCTGGCGCATCGACGAGGCCAGGGTCGGCGGCTTCGTGATCGCGGTCGAGGGCGACAACGCGGTCGTCTCGTTCCGCGCAACCTGCGACTGGCGCAGCGGCGATCAGTCCCAGCACGGCGTGCACAGCCTCTGGAAGCTCAGCTTCGTCCGCCGCGAACGGAACTGGCGGCTCCTCCGCGTGCTCGACGCGAAAATCGGCCCCGGCGGGCTCGACTACACCGCCATCCTCCGGTTCTGACCGCACCCGACGCCACCCGGCCTGCGAACGGAAATGTCGTGTGCAGAAAACCGCTGCGCAACCCACGGTAAGGTTGACGGTTAGGGCGTTTGAAGAATTCCTGGGAAGATCATTGACTTGTCCAGTAGTCTCGGCATAAAACGGCTCGGGAGGATCATGATGAGGCCCAGCCTTGTGGTTCTACTGTCGATGGTCGCGGTTGGACCCGCCCACGCCGCCATTCTCACGTTCCACTTCGAGGGCCGGGTCGACAGGGTGAGCGATCCAAACGGAGTTCTGGGCGGCAACGTTACGGCCGGAGACGCCTTCTCGGGTGAGTACAGCTTTGACTCTGCGGCCTCGGACCAGCTTTCGGATGATCCCGAACATGGACTCTTTTCAACCGTGCCGCCATTCCTCTTCACTGTCGGACCCTTCTCGTGGATCTCGGCGGCGACTGGCTACATCCGCGTTAGTAACGGGCCGAACGTTGACCACTACTCTGCTTGGAGTTGGCCCTTCAAAAAAAATGTCGAACCCTGAACCTTGGACCTTGGTTCAAGGTCGTTATAGTTGGCAGGATGAGCGAGGATGCGAACTACACCATCGGCCGGCTGGCCGAGGCTGCGGGGGTGCCAACCTCGACCGTTCGGTACTACGAGCGGCGCGGGTTGCTCACGTCCGAGGCCCGGAGTCAGGGTAATTATCGGCTGTACGGCCCTGCCGCGTTGGAGCGCCTGCGGTTCGTGCGCTCGGCGCAGGCGGCTGGGTTCACGTTGTCGGACATCACGTTGCTGCTGAGATTCCGCGACGGCGATCCTGCGCCCTACCGGGAGGTGCAGGGCCTGATCACGAAGAGGTTGACGCGTGTCGCCGAGCAGATTGAGCAGCTCAAGGGAGTGGAA
>JACQVT010000434.1 GCA_016209665.1 Planctomycetota bacterium
CGCAGCGCGAGCGACGGCTAGGCTCGACCCACTCGCTTGCGCTCGGGGCTCTGACATGCTCCGCCGATCCTGTCACGGACCCGTCATGTGCCGGTCCTCGGGGCTCGCTTTGCCCAAACCCGACCGCACCTGTATGATTATAGCATGTTGCAGACCACCGTTCCTTCGGCAGCGCGCCGCCGTCGGATTCGCCGGCGGGTTGAGGGATAGGGGTTCGGGAGGGTTCGGCCGATGGAGCATCCCAAGCGCCGCAGGGCGTTCACACAGATCGAGGTCCTGGTGGTGGTGGCCATCATCGCCGTGCTGGTCGCCATCCTCATGCCCTCCCTGCGCCAGGCCCGCGAAATGACCCGCATGAGCATCTGCAAGAGCAACGTGAAGCAGGTGGTGCTCGGGATGCACTACTACATCACCGAGTACAAGGTGCTGCCCGCCACGCAGAGCACTTTCTTCCTTAACAACCTCTACTGGGGCAACGGCTGGTGGGGGAATCTTCGCACCGACGAGTCGCAGAGGCTCAACTGGGTGTGGGACGGCGCCTGCAACAGGACTTCCACCAGCGGCGGCGGCTACAAGGAGGCCGACCTGCCGAAGTTCCGGGCGGACTGCCCACAGCGGGGCACGATCTTCAAGTATATCCGGAACCCGAAGACCTACCTCTGTCCCTCCGAGCAGCAAGGGCCGCCCACGGACACGCCGCTGGGCGGCGGCGGTAACGGCCGGTCCAGCTATTCGATGTCCGCGTACATCGGCTACAAGGCACCGGAAAAGATGATCCGTCCGCCCTGTCCATTGACGACCGGCTATTTGTTGCATGACCCCGATGCAGTGCCGCGAGACATTTATGTGAAGACGCGGCTGGTCTGGTCGCCGGCCCAGATGTTTCTCGTGGTCGAAGAGCATCCCTATTGGAACATGGGCTTGAATCGCGAGGGCAACTTCAACTACTCTGACCGGATCGTTACTCGTCATCTGCCGGGTTTCAACGGTCCCGAGCCCGCCAAGACTTC
Organism: Planctomycetota bacterium; assembly: GCA_016209665.1. Lineage (GTDB taxonomy): Bacteria > Planctomycetota > Phycisphaerae > UBA1845 > PWPN01 > JACQVT01. The sequence goes on from JACQVT010000434.1 coordinate 1,011, forward strand.
CAAGGGACGGACCGTCATCGGCTACGTCGACGGCCACGTGGACTCGCCCCTGTACTCCTGGTACACAACAGGCTACCGCCTATACCGCGAGATCGGCTTTCCTGGCGAGGACGATGACTTCATGAAGCTCTTTCTGCCAAGGCTGCCCAACCGCTAGTGACGCCATCGGCGTTTCGCTAGGTATGGGTCGATGGTTGCCCACCGGAAGCCAAGTCCACGCTCGCGCCCATCGCCGAGCACTTCAGGTTGCCGGACAAGCAGTGATGGGGTCGGCCCCCGGCGCCGCGCCGGTGTCTGTCGCGCTTGCGCTGAACTTGGTCTGGCGCCAGGCGGAATACCTACGAGCGGGGCCCAAAGGGTCAGGGGCTGCCACCCCCCTGACCAGCCTGACCGTCTTGTGCCGCAGGGCCACTCCGGGCAACACCCTCGATCTCGGCCGGAGAGCCGTCCCCCCCTTTCGATCCCGCACCCCCGCCTGCGCTGTACCATTCACCCCCGTTGCCGCCATTTCCGCCGTTCCCGCCATGATTGTCGAACGAACCGCCGAAAGTCAGGGTCGTTGTGGCGGAGAGGGTGATGTCTCCCCCGTTCCCGCCATGCCCACCGTCCAGGCCGTCGCCGCCCTCTCCACCTTCGTCTTCCATCCCGCCGAAGCCCCCAGACCCGCCGTGTCCGCCGTTTCCCCCACGAGATGTAATCCCGATGCCGCTCAGCAATACGGTGCCGCTCGTGATCGATAGGTTGCCCGCATCCCCACCGTACGCTCCGAACATCCCATTGCCTCCATCCCCCGTACCGTCGGCATGGCCCCCAGAGCCTCCGGATCCTCCGTTGCCACCCGACGATAGAAGCTGGACCCAGATCGCGCTCAGATCGACGGAAGCTGCTCCAGCATAACCCACGGGCTTGCCCAAAGTGATCTTGCCGCCCCTGCCCCCTATCTCGCCCCAACCCGTCGGATTGAGGACGGTCTGATTGGCGCATCGGTAAATGTGGTCGGGGGTGCCACTCCACTCACCCCCTCCGTGGCCCCCGTTGCCGCCGTTCCCTCCATGGGTGTCGATTAACAGGTACCCACCAATGTTGACGCGTATCTTCGGCGCAGAAACGTCGACGGGCCTGCCCTCACCTCCTTTACCTCCGTTGCCGGCCAATCCTGGGTAACCCGCGTTACCACCAGCGCCTCCGTTGCCGCCGTTGCCTCCGAACGTTTCGATGGTATCGAGCCTCACCCAGCAGTCCGGGGAAGAACCTGTGATGGTCACACCGCCGCCATCACCACCTTGGCCCCCCATGCCTCCGAAGCCTCCACTTTCCCAGGTAAAAGGCCTGCCCCCCGGGGTGAAGCTCTCCGCCGATCCGCCGTCTCCCCCGGTGCCCCCAACGGCTCCCGTGACATGGGCGACGACGTGGTCAACTCTTCCGCAGGCAGACACGTAGAGATGGCCCCCATTGCCGCCTTTACCGCCGTGACCCGCATTCCACCCGCGAGTTCCTTCACATACATCAGTCTGGGTGCCCGAATAACCTTGGCCACCATTTCCCCCCCGGCCGCCTTCGAGGTTCACGTTGGCGTCGAGCGTACCACGGAGCCCATGCCACTCCATGGTCTTCAGCGTCAACGAGTAACCGTTCTGGCCAGGCGCGCCGCTGGTGGCATGCGAACCACTTGTGGCATTGACACCGTTGGCGCCGTCAAGTGGAAGATGAGTACCCGGGGTCACACAATCGAGAATCTGGACCGATACCGAACCGCCGTGTGAGATGAAGGACAGACCGTTGACGGCCAAATGCCCGCCGTACACAACAATGTCCTGACCATAAACCGTAAGACCCTGAGTGATGTAGCCAGTGATGTAAACGGTATCGCGGAAGGCGGGGCAATTATACGCGCAGGGATCGTAAGACGCACACCACGGCAGGCAGTCGGGGCGCTCACAGGGCTGCTCACACTGGGGGACACACCAGCCATACGGGTGTTCAGGCGTTTCCTCGCAGGTCAAACACAAGCCTGCCTCGCAAGGCAGGCCCCACTCCTCGGCACACCCGCAGTCATCGTAAGGCCAGCAAACGTTGGGCATGGCAGCGGGAGCGAACCAGAGCAATGCAACGGTCCCGCCGAGCCAGGCCACCACCTTGCATGTTTTGTTCGTGTCTTGTGTGTGCATATGTTCCTCGCTCTCGAAGCACGGTCACGTGCCGGCAGATCATTCCCCGCTGACGATCTTTCTCGCGTAGGCCGAGCCCGGTGCGTTGGCCAGAATGTCGCGCTCTATATCCGATATCGCCGCTTCTGGCGCGTTTGTGGCCTTCAACGCTTGTCGTAGGCCAAACAAGGCATGGGGGTAAGGCAACCGGGACCCCCAGGCTTTAGGATCGCCCGCGTATGCCTCCAACGTGTGCACGAAATACGGAATTGCCTCGGAGCTGCGCCCCAAGGCATGGAGCGCGTACCCGATCCACGTGTAGACCTCCTCGGCGGAGTGTTTGACTTTCGGGTCCGAGGCGTATCTCTTGGCATATTTCTCGAGCAAGGCCTGGCCTTCAGAAACCATCTTCTCGTAGGCACCCTGGTAATACAGTGCCTGAACGGAGAGATTCCAGGAGTCCAGACGTCTATCCTCATCCTTCGACCACGTTATTGCCAGGCGCAACATTTCGTTCAGTCGCGCCCATTCGTCGGAAGCAACGGAAACCTTGCGGCGAGTGCGGCCCAAAAGGTCATAGAACACTCGCTCCGCGTCAAACCGCGACGCGATCGACACGGACTCCCGGACGAACTCGCTCTCGAAGCCCGCCCCATCTCGCTGCAACTGGTTGGCCAGGCCCGCGTAGACAGCACGGGCATCCGCGTAGCGGTGCTGTCGGTAAAGAATCCTCGCCTTGGTGAGGCCGGCCAAGATCGCGCCCCCGGTGCCTGGGTACTTTGCGATCGCCTCGTCGGCCAACTTCATCGCCTCATCCGGCTTATCGGCTCGCCAGGCCCACTTGGCCTTATCCGAGAGACGGGACGCGGCTCCCTCGCGTGCGTTGATGGTCTCCGCATCGGTCCCTTCGAGTTGCGCCTGCAAAGGAATGATCTTGCGAAGATACTGATATTCTGGGTCTTCCACCCGCAAGCAGCGGATGGCGGCGAGGGCCTCAGCGTTGCTGTTCAGCTCCCGGCAAACAGTAGCCTTGTACAACAGCGTGCGTCGCAACACGTCCTTCACCGAATCGACCGAGGGGAGTTTCTTGGCCTGTGCCGGTTCGCGATAAGGAATCGCCAAAAGTTGTTTGGCCAGGGCGATGGTCTGGTCGTACCCGCCTTTGGCCTCAGTCAGTTTGCCGGCCTTCGTGTTCGCGATGGCAGCCCGGAGGCGGGCGTTCATCTTCTGGGGAGAATCCGGCAGCAGGCCCGCTATCAGGGCGAAATCTTCGGCCGCCGCGTTGTATCTCTCCTCCGCCATTGCCTGCTCGGCCCGCTGGCGGATAGGGTCCACGCGGTCGCTGGCCTGCTTCCAGGACAGTCCCGCCAGCGACTCTGCGGTCAAGTTGAGAGGGTCGGACGCTGGCTCGTTCGGCGCGACGCCCGCGTCCGGGGCTTCCTGCGCCTGGACAAGGGGCGCCCACGCCAGGACGACCAAGAACGTGAGCCGGGTGAACGTCGCAGGTTTCATGATCGCCTCCTCAGCCAATTAAAGTTACACACGAGAACGGATGCTTTTCACGTGCCAACGCCACAACGGCAACCGGGGACTGAGACTCGTCGGATGCCCCGCGCACAACCCACCTACCTCCGGTGCCAGCCAAAGCACCGTTGGCGCTCCCTATTCTCTTTCACAAACAGACCTTACGAAGACCTCTCCACCTGCCCCAGCGAGGCCAGAGGGTTCCGGTACGAAATGTGTGAACGACCAACCCAGTTGTTCGACCTGACCTGTCTTGGTCAATCTAATAGCCCATGATCACCCGGAAGGCAAACAAAAAAATGCGTCTCCGTGCCAACTGTGTGGCACGCGCGCGAAGATTTTTTGCACAATGTGGTGCACCCCGCCGCCGATCGTCCCTCCTCGAGGCAAGCAGTGAGCGCTTGGGCTCACCGTTAGCCACGAGCCTGAGCGTAGCGTGAGCTAGCGCCCAGATGGCTGCCGGATGGGCTATTGTCGATGCGTTCGGCGGGCCGACGGTATTCCGTCGCAAGCTGTCAACGCGGGCACGTAGAGATCCACACCAGATCCGTGTCAACGGAGCCCCATCCAGTGCGAGAGGGAGTAGCGTTAAGGCCAACGAGCGGCGGGAGCAGTCGGAGCCAGCCAGTGTGGTCGGTAACGGTCCAGGCCGACAGACTGCCCCAGCCGTCCGGCCTCGCGTGTGACATGGGAGAAACCGGACGCGCGATGTCCGATAGCCGACGCGGAGGTTTGGGTCCGAACGCATGAGCGAATTGCCGAACCGCACCGACGATCCCGTGAAGCTCCCCGTGCCGAAGGTGCCCAATGGCAACCGAGCCGCGCGGCGGACTTAGCTTCCTAGCCACCGGCACCCCAATCGGCCAGATTGCGGCTGCCAGATGAGCGTCACCGATGCTGTCGATACTCCGCTTCCGCGCACCTTTCTCTTCCGGTATCCTGTCGGCCGCAACAGCGCGGCCTGATGCGCGCAGACGGACCGGCAGGATGCTCGCCACGGCCCGCCCCGGCGGGTGAACTTCCCAGGCCGGTCCCACAAGAGAGAGCGTGACCGGCAAGATGCCGGTCCCACACGAAAGCAGAACCGGCGGGAGGCCGCTGCCGCACGCAAGCAACCACCGGCGGGAAGCCGGTGCCACATAAGGAGCACACGACCCATGAGCGAGTTCTTTCCCGGCGTCAGCAGAATCCAGTATGAAGGCCCCGACTCGAAGAATCCCCTGGCATTCAAGCACTACAACGCCGACGAGAAGGTCGGCAACAAGACCATGCGCGACCACCTGCGGTTCGCGGTGTGCTATTGGCACACGTTCAAGGGGCTGGGGAGCGACCCGTTCGGGCCGGGCACGATCATCCGCGAGTACAACAACTCGAGCGACCCGATGGCCGTCGCGGAGATGACGTTGCGGGCGGCGTTCGAGTTCTTCAGCAAGCTCGGCGTGGGGTTCTGGTGCTTCCACGACCGCGACATCGCTCCCGAGGCCGACGACCTCGCGACCACGAACGAACGGCTGGACAAGATCGTGGGGCTGGCCAAATCGCTCCAGAAGCAGACCGGCGTCAAGCTGCTGTGGGGGACGGCCAACCTGTTCTCGCACCGGCGGTACATGGCCGGGGCGGCGACCAATCCATCACCCTACGTCTTCGCCCACGCCGCCGCCCAGGTGAAAAAAGCCATGACCGTCACCAAGGAACTCGGCGGAGCAGGCTATGTCTTCTGGGGCGGCCGCGAGGGCTACGACACGCTGCTCAACACGGACATGAAGCGGGAACTGGACCACCTGGGGCGGTTCCTCAACATGGCGGTTGAGTACAAGCAGAAGATCGGCTTCAAGGGGCAGTTCTACATCGAGCCCAAGCCCAAGGAGCCGACGAAGCACCAGTATGATTTCGACGCCGGGGCCTGCTACGCCTTCCTGCAGAAGTACGGGCTGGTCGAGCACTTCAAGATGAACATCGAGGCCAACCACGCGACGCTGGCCGGCCACACGTTCCAGCACGAGCTGGAGTTCGCCGCCGCCAACGGCATCCTCGGCTCGATCGACGCCAACCGCGGCGACCTGCTGCTGGGCTGGGACACCGATCAGTTCCCCACGGACCTCTACGATTGCACGATGGCCATGTACACCGTGCTCAAAAGCGGCGGCTTTAAGACCGGCGGCCTGAACTTCGACGCCAAGGTCCGCCGCCAGTCGATCGAGCCGGTGGACCTGTTCCACGCCCACATCGGCGGGATGGACGCCTTCGCCCGCGGCCTGAAGATCGCCCAGAAGATGGTGGCCGACAAGACGTTCGAGAAGGTCGTCAAGGAGCGCTACCAGGGCTGGGACACGCTCTTCGGCCGCAAGATCGAGCGCGGCAAGGCGACCTTCGACGAACTGGAGGCCTACACGCTCAAGAACGGCGAACCCGCCGTCCAGTCCGGCCGCCAGGAAATGCTCGAAAACATCCTGAACGAATACATCCGGTAGGGCGGAAGCCGGGCCGACGCGCGATGTTGTATCAACGGCCTTGCGGGCACTAGAATGAGTGCGGAGGTTGACATGGGCTACACAGTGATCCTGGAACGGGAATCCGACGGCGGGTACGTCGTATCCGTCCCTGCCCTACCCGGTTGTGTCAGCCAGGGCGACACACGTGAGGAGGCCCTGGCGAACATTCGTGAGGCCATCGACCTATACCTCGAGGACTGCCGAGAGTCTGGCGATCCGATCCCATCGGAAGCCGGGAGAGAGTACATCGAGGTCGAGGTGGGAGCCTGATGGCGAAGTTGCCCACCGACCTGTCCGGTCGTGAGGTGTGTGCAGCTCTCCAACGGGCAGGGTTCGTGTTTCGACGGCAGCGTGGCAGCCACATGATCCTGCTACGAGCTGCTCCATTCGCTCGGGTGGTCGTACCGGATCACCGACAGGTTCGCGTGGGAACACTCCGAAAGATACTCGACGAGGCAGGATTGACGGTCGAAGAATTCACGCAACTTCTCTGACCAATAGCTGTCTGGGAGGAGGGCTTGTTTGCATCGCAACGCCCTGGTGTTTGACGGCCTCGTCGTGAAGGAAGACAAGGGATAGTGTTCGCTGTGCCCGGAGCTGGACCTGGCCTCGCAGGGCCGATCCATCCGCGAGGCCAAGGCCGTGCTTCGGGAAGCGGTGACGGGGTATCTGGAGTGTTGTTTTGAATCGAACCTCCTGTACCTGCGCCCACTGCCCGAGTCGCAAGACCCTCGCCACAGCGATCCGAAGAGCATTGTCGCCCGCTTCCCATTGCGCGTGGATCTGGCCGTGAGGGTTCATGTCTGAGAAGCTCCCCTCAGTAAAGCCCCGCGAGGTTGCCCGCGCCTTGATGAAGGCGGGCTTCGAGGGACGCGTGACACGGCCACCCACTCGACGTGAGCTGCTCGCTCGTGGCTTGGCGGCTACATCGGGCCTGCTGCTGGGCGGCTGTGCGCCTCGCGTTGTTCGGATGACGGATGGAAGGACCGCATCTCACCCGGACTCGCTCGGCAGGCGGGGCAACGTACTGCTGGGGTTGTATTCGCGCGAGACGCACGTCGATCCGGTGGCGGCGGTCCGCGAGGCGTGCGGGTGTCTGGACTGGTCGTGGCTGGGCCGCGGCGATTCGGTGTTCGTCAAGCTGTCGTGCAACTCGGCGTACCCGCATCCGGCGGCGACGTCGCCGCACGCCGTACGGGCGCTGGTGGCGGAGCTTCGCGAGCGGGGGGCGGGCCGGATCCTCGTCGGGGATCAGGCCGGGGCGGGCTACGTGCGGCTGGCGGCGGGCGAGCGGCGGTTCAGCTCGACCCGCGAGCAGGCGGCGACAAACGGCCTGCTGGCGGCGATCGAGGAATCGGGGGCGACGCCGCATTTCTTCGACGACCAGGGCTACACGCGAGGATACTTTCAGGCCGAGCTGCCGTTCGATCGGCCGGCGTGGCGGGAGCCGCCCCACCTCGCCCGGGTCATCCGCGAGGTGGACCACGTCGTGTACTTGCCGCGGCTCAGCTCGCACGTGCTCGCCGGCCACACGCACGGGCACAAGCTGGCGGTCGGGTGGCTGCGCGACGACAGCCGCTTCCAGTTCCACTACGAGGCGGCGACGTTCCACGAGAAGTTCGTCGAGATCAATTACGCACGCGAGCTGTGCGACCGCCGGCGCCTCGTACTGACGTTCGCCGAGCAGGCCCTGCTGACGGTCGGCCCGCATCGGGGCAGCGTCGCCCGGCCGGACTCCTGGATCGTGATCACCTCGGCCGACCTGGCGAACCACGACCTGGCGGCGACGGCGATGCTGACGTGGCTCGACCGCGTGACCCCGCCTTCGGGTCTGCACGTGGTCCCCCCGCCGTACGGCATCGCCACCAACTTGTGCAACTGGCTGTACCTCTCGTCGATGGTGCCGCGACAGACGGGCATCCCGTGGGGAAGGCCCGATTCCTGGCACTATCAGCCGCTGGCAGTGCAGCGCTATCGTGAGGGGCTCGCCTGCGACCGCGTGTTGACGCACGCCTATCGACTCGGGGGCGGCCGGCCGAGCCGCGTCGACGTTCGCATCGCGGGGTCCGAGCCGGCGGCCGGATTGCGGTCTTTCCTCGGCACCTGGAGCGGCGGCGTGCTGCATGTGTAACCACGTGTCACCACCCTTTTCCGAACCGCGCCCGTCTGAAGCTCTTTCCGAACCGCGCCCGTCAGGAAGCGGTCTTTGCGAGCGGACGTCATGCTTTACCCCCCTGCTACCAGAACCCACTTGCCTGGCCTTGTCCCCACGGGGCCAGCGACGGTTGAAACCGGAGCAACCGGCGTGCCGATGCGGGCGTGGCCGGGGACCTCCCGGCCACGCGCGATCTTACCGGTCCACGCGACTAAACGAGTCGATTATAGGCATTGTGGTGGGCACGATCCCCGCCCCCGCCTTTGCCCCGGGCCGGGGAAGATTCACCAGCCGGTGCTGTCGGATACCGACTCCCAGTCCGGGAAGGGGACCGGATCGCCCCACAGGGTTTCGGGCGTTGCCGGCACGCCGAGTGTCGTGGATTCCTCGCCGCCGAGCAGTCGGACGACCTCCTCCGGCAGGGTCGCCGGCTTCTCCCAGCCCGGCAGGTCGCATTTGGCCCCGGCCGTCAGGGCAAACCCGGCGGCCGAGAGAAGGAGCGTCACCAGCGGATTGGGTCGCATCGGCCGGACGTTGCCCGTCGGGCCGGGTCGAAGTTGCGGTTGTCGGTCAGGTTCTGGCGTATTCATGTTCAGTCTCCTCAGATGATCGCGTGCAGGGACGAAAGAGCATGGTCTCCTGCATGATCCTTGCGGTCTCATTCAGACAGGCCTGGTTCCAGGCGCACAGCAGGCCGTCGGGCCTGCCGACGTCGCCGGTACGAACGTAATTGGCGCAGCGGCAGAACGTGTTGCACATGGCCAGCATGGCGCATCCGTGACAGGCTCGCTCGTTGCGGCCGGGTGGCTCCGCGACGTGGAGGAAATCGTCCCCGTCCATGACGCTGCCGGGCAGGGCCATCGGATTGCCGGGCGCATCGTCGCCGACCAGCCGCTCGCACGGGTACATTCGCCCGGACGGTGCGACCGCCAGCTCGCCCCGTCCGAAGCCGCACCGCGTGGCGCGGCGGCCGGGCAGGCGGGCGAGCTGAAGCAGCTTCTCGTCGAACCATCCGATGGCCAACCGGGGCAGACCGGCCCGCCAGATTTCGGCACAGCGGGCGATGGCCCGCTCGAGTTGCCGAACGTCCCGGTCGTTCCATTCCGCCCACACGTCCAGCGTCGGTTCGATCCGCGTCACGCCTGCCCGCTGCAGGAACTCGATGTTCTCCGGCAACAGGTCGACGCTGTCCGGCCGGACGACCATGGCCACGCGGAACTTCTTGCCCGCCCCCAGCAGCCGACGGATGGTGGCCAGGACCGTCTGCGAGCTGCCCCGGCCGCCCGCGAACCGGCGGTGGCGATCCTGGACGGCGGGCATCCCATCGCAACTGATGGCCAGGTTGAGATCGGGGCGGGTCATGACCGACCAGGCCCGCGGATGAGTGACGGTCCCGTTGGTGGTCATGCTCAGGGCCAGTTTCAGGCCCGCCGCCGTGGTCCGCGATCGGGCGTACTCGATGAGTCGCTCGGTGAGTTCGGCCTCCAGCAGCGGTTCACCGCCGAAAAAGCCGAGGTCCAGCGTGCCGCCCGGTGACACCGAAGCGATGGCCCGATCGATGGCCTTGAGGGCAATCGGCTCGGGCATCGTTCGGGCCACCTTGCCGCCGGCGTAGCAGTAGGTGCACCGCATGTTGCAGTTGTGCGTGATCGTCAGTACCAGACCGTAGTGATCGAACATCGCCGGTCCTCCCGCAGCAACGGTGCAGCCGTGTCTCCGTCGCATCGCCGGTCACTGCATGATGAAGTCACTGAAGTCGTTGGCGACGGCCTCCATGGTGTCGCTGCGATACTGGGCCACGCCCTGGATCACGTTGGTCGGGTCGTAGTAGGTGGTCGGGTAGGCGGGCAGCCCCAACGCGCTCGTGTACCACGGGTTCACCAGCCCGCCCCAACTGGCGATGTTGGCGGGGTCGATGAGTCCGCCGGCGGTTTCGTCGCAGCCGGCGGTCCCCACCAGGGCCGCGATCCCCACGAGCGCCAACAGAACCACCGATACCGGACCCGGAACGACCGGGTTGCGTAGATCAGACGACATGGCATACCTCCTCTGGTTTGATAACCCTTGCTCTCGGCCCCGCCCCTTGCGGGGCCCTCGCCGGGGAGGATCAGCAGATGGTGTGCCAACCAGGTCATTAGATATGTCAGTCGTAAAAGGCTGTTATCGCCCCTGCCCTGGCGGGTCTCTTCCATGGCGGGCGGCCGGACGGGGAAATTTGCCCAGCGATTCCGTACCCAGGTGGGGAAATCCGTCCGTCGGAAGCAAGTCGCGGGGAATGCCGGGTCGGTGCCCCTGGGTTCAGGACGCGGGCTCCTACGAACCGTCGGTGGGACCCTGCTCCGCCGGCGGTGCAGCCTTGGCCTCCTCCTCGTGGAGGTCGAACAGCGTGCGGAGCATGTCGGCGTAGATGCGGGTGGTGCCGTTGTCGGCGTGGTTGTTGAGCAGGTGGATGGGGTTGTGCAGTAGTTTTTGCGTGACCCGGTGGAGCATCTGTTGGATCAACTCGCGGTCGCGCTGCGAGGGGGCGGTGAGCTTGGGCAGAATACGGGCGAACTCCTGATCGCCCACGGTCTGAAAGTGGCGGCGGAGGGTGGCGACGAGCGGGCCGAGGTCCTGGCGATCCTGGGTGCGGACGTACTGGAGCACCTCGGCCTCGACAATCTCCTGGGCGCGGCCGATGGCCTGGCGCCGCTGGGCGAGGTTGGCCTCGGTCACCTGCTGCAAGTCGTCGATGTTATACAGGAAGACGCTGTCGTCTTCGCCGACGGCCGCCTCGATGTCGCGGGGCACGGCAATGTCGATCAGCAGGATCGCCCGGTAGCCGCGTCGCCTGGGGATGGGCTTGAACTGGGCGGCGGTCAGGATCGGTTCGTGCGAACCGGTGGAACTGATGAGGATGTCGACGTCGGCCAGGCGGTCGATCCACTGGGCGTAAGGGACGACCTCGGCCGGCACACCGTGGCGCCGGCGGATCTTGTCCGCCAACTCGGCGGCCCGGGCGTCGGTGCGGTTGGTGACCCACAGGCGGCCCGGCTTGGTCTCCAGCAGGTGCACGAGCGTCAGTTCGCCCATCTTGCCGGCGCCGACGATCATGGCCGTCTTGTCGTCGAAGCGGGAGAAGATCTGCCGGGCAAGATCGACCGCGGTGCTGCCGACGCTCAGCCGGCCCGCGGTGATGCCGGTCGAGTGCACACACTTGGCAACGCGGAACGCCCGTTGAAACAGGTCATTCAGCGTCCTGCCCACCGTGCCGGCGGCCTGGGCCTGCTCGAACGCCGTCTTCACCTGGCCCAGAATCTGCGTCTCGCCGATGACCATCGAGTCGAGCGAGCCGGCCACGCGGAACAGATGCCGCACCGCTTCGACGTCCTCGAAACTGTACAGGCCCGAGGCGAACGTCGAGGCGGGCACGCCGTGGCAGCGGCCGATGAACTCCATCACCTCGGCGATGCGGGGCTGGCCGTGCACTGGGCGGGCGACGTACAGCTCGAGGCGGTTGCAGGTCGAGACGAGCACGCACTCGGCGGCGGGGAACGCCTCGCGGAACTGGGCGAGGGCGCGAGCGGCGGCGGCCTCGTCGAACGCGATGCGTTCCCGCATCTCGACGGGGGCGGAGCGATGGTTGCAGCCGACGACGAGCGTTCTCATTGGTGCAGCCGCGATGAAAACTCCCGGACAAAGAACACGACGACGATCAGGCCGAGACCGTAGGTCGACAAGACGGCCGCCCGGCGGCCGCGGATGTGCGGGCCCCGCAACGACGCCGCGCACAGATACGCGTACACCGCCCAGGCCACAGCGGACAGGAGGAACGTCAGGTCGAGATACCAGGCGGTGTGGCTCAGGTCCGGCCGGTGGGCCACGCCGTACAGGCCGGTCAGGATACCGTAGGTGAACAGGGGGAAGCCCAGCAGCGGCATCCAGCGGCCGAACCGTTCCAGCGATTCCAGCGGGGCCACCGAACCGACCAGCGACGTGCCGCGCTTGCGGCGCAACATGCGGTTGACCAGCAGGTACGCGACCCCGGCCACCCCGCCCGCGATAAAGAACGTTGCGCTGAGCGAGAACGCCAGGGCGTGGCTGATGAACCAGGGGCGGTGGGTCATGTCCGCCCGCGGCGCGTTGGTGGTCGCGGCCCCGGTGAAGCTTACCGCCGCCGCCACCAGGAACAGGAACCCATCCAGGCCTTTGAGCGACGCCGAGAAGTGTGTGCCGAGACCCACGAGGCCAATCAGGCCGGCGAGCAGCACGGCGGCCGAGAAATCGTTCTGCAGGGCCCCGACGGCCCCGAGCCCGGCGACCGCACGCAAGAGGTGGGCAGCGCCAACGGCAATGGCGACCAAAGCGGCCACGCGAAGCAGCGAACCCGCCCACTTCACGTGCTGGCGGAAACCCAGATACGAGCCGATGGCCGCCAAGCCGAAGCCGATGCCGCCGATGATCGAGATCGCGATGTGTCCGCTCATCATGTCTCGGTGTCTCGCGGCCCCGTTTCCAGCCGATGCCGCAGTACCCGCTCGAACCAGTCCCGCCAAGCGTCGCGGCCGCGGCTCGCGATCAACTTGATCGAGCACTCGGCACACAGCGTCGCCAGGATCTCGCGGCGAACCGCCCGGTCGGGCACCCGTTCGCGGACGATCCTCCTGGCCTGCTTCAACTCCGCCACCAGGATACCCAATTCCGGGCCGAAGTGGGATTGCAGCCGGTCGCGGAGCAGGGCGGCCAACTGCGGACCGGCCCCACCGGTCCCGACGGCCAC
>JACQVT010000435.1 GCA_016209665.1 Planctomycetota bacterium
CTGTGCCACAGCGCGGGCTGCGCCCGCAACCCGAGGACACGGGGACGCCCGCCACGGCGGGTAGCTCCGACGGGGAGACGCGGGGAGGGCAGCGATTGTTTTGGGGGCGACCGGCGGATACCGTTGTGTAGGAGGGCTCTCGCCGCACCGGCGGGGCCCCCGCCGCCAGGGTCCGCCATGACGCTCCGCCATCGCCTGCTGCTGGTCTACCTGATCGTCGTGCTGCTGAGCGCAGCGACGGTGGGTACCGCTGTCTTCGAGCTGCAGCATGCCCGGCAGATCATGCACGACTTGCAGGCGTGGAACCGCCTGGTGCTGGAGGTGGAGAAGCTGAACTCCCGCTGGCCGCCGCCGCCGGATTTGCCCCTGGACATGTACGACCTGCGGGATGAACTGGCCCGGCAATTCTTGTTTCTCGCCCCTGCCCCCGATGACGAGGCTGAGGATGAAGACAGTCGGCCGGTGCGGACAATCCCGCCGGGGCTGGCCGATTCGGTCCGGGGGCTGCTCAACGAGGTCTATCGCCAATACGGCCGGTGGCTCGAGCTGTCGCCCGAGGAGCGGTCCAACGAGCCCGACCTGGTCGGCCGAGGATTGCGGCGGCTGCAACTGACGCTGGAATACGAGCTGGGCCAGATCGAGCTGCAAGCCAGCATCCAGGAGGTCCGGACCCATATCACGCTGGTGATCGTGGGGTTCCTTATTCTGTTCCACATCGTGACCATCGGCTCGCTGCTGCGGCGGTGGCTTCTGCGGCCGATGGAGCGTCTCAACCGGCAGGTGGAGGCCCTGGCCCGCGACGAGCCGCCGGCCGAGCCGCTCCTCGATTCGCCGCGGGAGATGGCGGCGTTGGCCACGGCCATGGACCGGGCCCGCCAGTCGCTGCGGGCGATGCGGCAACAACTCCTCGACAGCGACCGGCTGACCACCATCGGCCAGATGGCCGCCCAGTTGGCCCATAACCTCCGCAATCCACTGGCGAGCATCCGGGCGGCGGCCCAGGTGACGTTGCGCCAGGACGCCGCCTCCGAGGCCCTGCGGCAGCGGATGTCCGACATCATCGCGTCGGTGGATCGGCTCAACCGCTGGGTGGTGGGCCTGATGGAGATCGCCCGGCGCGACCCGACGCTGACCCGGGAGGTCGACGTGGTGCCCGCGGTCCGGCAGGCCGTCGACGCGGTGATGCAGGAGGCGGCGGCCAAGGAACTGGTGCTGGTGGTCGACGCCCCCGCGGAGGGGCTCGTCTGCGCACACGATCCGGCCACGCTCGAACATGCGTTGGTGGCCATGCTGGTCAATGCCGTCGAGGCCTCGCCGCTGGGCGGGACGATGCGGGTCAGCGTCACGGCCACGGATGCCGCCAATGACGACGTGTGCCGGATCGCGGTGTCAGATAGTGGTATCGGTCTGCCCGCCGACGACCCCGAGCGCATCTTCGAGTTCTCCTACTCGACCAAGCAGAGGGGGCTGGGCCTGGGCCTGGCCCTGGCCCGCCAAGCCCTCATGCGGCAGGGCGGAACGATCCACGCCGAGAACAACCCGGTCGGCGGCGCGATCGTCTGCATCGAACTGCCGCGGCACCGCGACCGTCCTTCCGCCGCCGAGACCGGAGGAGCCCCCCGAGAGCCATCTGTGGTAACATCTCAGACGCCGAGGAGCTGACCCGATGCCCAAGGTACTGATCGTCGAGGATGAAGTCAGTCTGGCCCGCTCGATGGGCGATGCGCTGAGCGCCGCCGGTCACGAGGTGAAGCTGGTGCACGTGGGCGAGCGGGTGATGGGGGTGTTTCGCGAGTTTGCCCCGCAACTTGTGCTGCTCGACGTGCGGCTGGGCGGGGTGAGCGGGCTGGACCTGCTGAACTCGATCAAGGCCGAGGCCCCCGACACGGAGGCCATCGTGGTCACCGCCTACGGCAGCGTCGAGGTGGCGGTCGACGCGATGAAGCGCGGGGCGGCGGAGTTCCTCACCAAGCCGATCGACCTTGACGTGCTGACCGCGGCGATCGACCGCGTGTGGGCGGCGTCGCAGGCCCGCCGGCGGCTGGAGCAGTTCCGCAACGTGCAGGCGGGTCAACTGCGGCAGGCCCATATCCTCGGGGGCTCGCCGCAGATCGACGCCATCCGCCGGCAGATCGAGCGGCTCGTCCAGCGGGCGGCGGCGGCGACCGCCGAAATGCCTGCCATCCTGCTGACCGGCGAAACCGGCACCGGAAAGGACCTGGTCGCGAACCACATCCACGCCGCCTTGCCGCACCGTACCGGGCCATTCGTGGCCCTCAACTGCAGCGCGGTGCCGCGGGAACTGTTCGAGTCGGAGCTGTTCGGCCATCAGCGGGGGGCGTTCAGCGGCGCCACCGCCGACAAGCCCGGCCTGTTCGAGACCGCCGACGGCGGCACGTTGTTCCTCGACGAGGTCGGCGACATGCCGCTGGAGCTGCAGCCCAAGCTGTTGCGGGCCCTGGAGACTCGTACCGTGCGGCGGGTCGGCGAGACGCGCAGCCGGTCGTTCGACCTGTTCCTCATCGCGGCGACCAAC
>JACQVT010000449.1 GCA_016209665.1 Planctomycetota bacterium
ATCTGGTACCGCAACCTCTACTTCCTCAACTGCTCGGTGCGGCCGGGTGCGGCGTGTCCAGGATTGTTCGCCAACTGGAGCCACCGCAACATCGGCACCGCCTGGCACGGCGATTACCACACCAACTACAATCTGCAACAGCCGTTCTGGGTGACATTCTCCGCCAACCACGTCGACAAGCACCTGCCCTACGTGGACCTCGTTCACTTCCTCCTGCCGATCAGCCGGGCCTGGGCCCGCGACCACTACGAGCTGCCGGGGGCGTTCTTCCCCCACTCGGCCTACCCGGTCGAGATGACGATGATGCCCTACCCCGTCCCCACCTGGGGGGCCGAGGTCTGCGAGACGCCGTGGGTCGTGCAGAGCCTGTGGTGGCACTACCTGTACACGATGGATACGGAGTTCCTGCGGCACCGGGCGTTCGAGCCGATCCGCGAGGCCGTGCGGTTCCTCAACGCCTACATGCGCCGGCCCGACGCCCACGGCCCGCAATGGGGCGACGACCAGTACCACATCTACCCGACGGTGGCCCCGGAGCTGCACGGCCTGCGAGTTGACCCGCGCTTCGGTTCCGACTGCCTCGTCGACCTGACGCTGACGAAGTTCGTGTTCAACGCCTACCTGCGGGTCTGCCGGGTGCTGAACGTCGAGGCCGACGAGGTCGTCCTGATGCGGGACGTGCGCGACATCCTCGACCATTTCCCGGCGTACCCGACGGCGGACAGCCCGCGCGGCCGGGTGTTCGTCTCCGTCCCCGGCGAGAGTTCCGAGCAGGTCTACAACACGCCCAACCCGTTGATGGCCGTCTTCCCCGGCGAGGACATCGGCCTGCACTCGCCGAAGGAGGTGCTCGACGTCGCGATGAACACCTGGCGCAACCAGCAGAACGAGGGCGGCAACGAGTTGGTGTTCCTCAACCTCCAGGCGGCCCGACTCGGCGTGCTGGACCTCGAGAAGTTCAAGCGCCAGGTCCGCTATTGCCTGATGCCCAACGGCACCTGCACCGACATGGTCTTGCAGGCCGGCGGACGATACGGCGATGAGACCGACTACGCGTTCATGGCCCGCATGGGCATCTGGTTCGAGAACTTCTCGCTGCCGGTGGTGATCAACGAGTGTCTCCTGCAGAGTTACACCGGCCGGCTGCGTCTGTTCCCCAACTGGCCGACCGACAAGGACGCCGTGTTTCAGGACCTGCGGGCGGTCGGCGCCTTCCTGGTCAGCGCCGAGTTCTCCAACGGCCGGGTGGCCTGGGTCCGCGTCAAATCCGAGGCCGGCGAACCCCTGCGGCTCATCAATCCCTGGCCGGGGCAGGTTGCGGTGACCCAGGGCGGACCAACGATCCGGATGAGCGGTGAATTACTGGAGATCGACACGAGCAAAGGCGAGGAAACCTTCTTGCGGCCGGCCGCCGAATGATCGAAACGTACCCCCACACTATGGTTTATTGGACCGGGCCGGTTTTATTCGAAACTCCCGCGGATCCAAGTGGAAACCAAGATGCCCGCGGGCATACGATCAGGTGTTCATCGACAACGCGGCGCGGCGAAGACGAGACGGCGTTCGGAGCCAGCCGCAACCTGGGGGGAAGCAAGAATGAAGTCGACGATCAACCAGACGATGCGGTTCCTGGCGGAGGAGTGCGGCACGACGGCGACCGAGTACGCGGTCATGCTCAGCCTGATCGTCCTGGCCTCGATCACGGCGGTGGTGGCGCTCGGCGGCAAAGTGGCGGGGACGTTCAACGCCATGCAGGCCGGCCTGCCCAACGGTTAATCATGCGATCCCCGAAGCCCCAGGCACGCCTGCCTGGGGCTTTCATCGATCCACTGAATCCGCGCGTTCAACGACGAACTTGCGCACATAGACGAATCAGTGCCTGACGCAGCGGTCCGTCGACTGTCAGTCCGCGCACGTCGGTACGCCCGGCACGTTCTGTCCGCTGAGGCACTGCTGGACGCCGCCGAAGTCGGATTGGTCGGCGTCGGTATCGGTGTCGAGATCGGCCAATTCACAACCGGGTTCGTAGGGCATACCCGGCCCCGAGGCACACTCGATGAACCGGTTCACGTCCTGTCCGTCGACGTCGCCGTCGCGGTCCAGATCGCCCGGCACCAGCGGCGGGCAGCCCTGGGCGTCGACGGTCACGCCGGGGATCGTGTTCGGACAGGCGTCCGAGGCATCCGGCACGCGGTCGCCGTCGGAATCGGGCACCAGCTTGAACACCTCGCCGCCAAGGTCGCAGATGTACAGTTCGCCGCCAGCGTCCTCGCCGAACGAGGAAATCGAGTCGATCGACAGGCCGCCGCCGGGGGCGAGTTCGCTGGTGCGCTCGGTCACCTGCGTGGCCGCACCGCCGACCACGCGAAGACTCCAGATCCGGGCGCTGCAGTAGTCGGCGAAGAAATACACCCCCTGGATCTCCCCGATGGAGCCGCGGTAGGCGTAGCCGCCGGTGATCGAGCACCCGAAGCTGTGACTGTACTCGTGGATGGGATTGGTCAGACCGCCGGGGTCGCAGTTGGTCGACGGGTTGTAGCAGTGGTTCCCCTCCTTGAGCCGCCAACCGTAGTTCACGCCACCGGCCGACGCCGCCGGCTGATAGTTCACCTCCTCCCAGTTCGACTGGCCCACGTCGGCGATGTAGAAGTCCCCGTTGGCCCGGTCGAAGCTGCACCGCCAGGGGTTCCGCAAGCCGTAGGCCCAGATCTCGTCGTCGCCGGTCACGCCCACGAACGGGTTACTTACAGGCACCGCGTAGTTCCGCAGCAGGTCTCCGGGGAAATCATCGCCGTTCACGTCCACGCGCAGGATCTTGCCCAGCCAATTGTCGGTTGTGTCCTGGGCGTTGCCGGTGCCGGCGGTGTGACCCGTGCCGGAGTCACCGCCGCCCCCGCCGTCGCCGGCCGCGATGTGGAGGTAGCCGTCGTTCGGCCCGAAGCCGATCCAGCCCGCGTTGTGGTTGGTCTGCGGCTGATCGAAGTGCAGGATGACCCGCGGCGGGACGCCGGCGTCGGCCACGTCCGGGTTCACCGCCGAGGCCTGATACTCGGCCACGATCGACTGGCCGGCCGTGCCGCCGCCCGTGGTCGTGTAATAAACGTACACCAGCCGGTTCGACCCGTACTGCGGATGGAAGGCCAGACCGAGCAGCCCCTGTTCGCTGCCCGTGGTCACGCCCGAGA
>JACQVT010000450.1 GCA_016209665.1 Planctomycetota bacterium
GGACGTGGACCAAGACGATTTGGAGATACTTGTGCCGTGCCTGAGCGCCCCGGGCGCGCCCAGTCCGTGCTTATGACCGGGAGGGACAACGCATGAGACAACCCCTGCCAGCGATGATCGGCTTGGTTGCGGCGCTGGTCAGCCTGCCCGCGTGGGCCGCGCACCCAGTCCTCGACAGCATCGACCTTTTTCCCTACGGCAGTACCATCTGTCACAACCTGGCCGTCTGGAAAAACGTGGTCTATGCCTCCGCGGCCGGAACGGACTGCGCGTCGAACACGCTGTTCTCGGTCAATGTGAGCGATCCCAGCCAGCTCGTCTATATCTCCAGCGGAGGTAACGGCGGCTGCAAGTCCTATGACCTGGCCATTGTCGAGGACACCCTGTACGTGGCTTACTGGTTCTCAGGAATGCGGGTGTACGACATCTCCAATCCCGGCTATTTCCGCTTCCTGTGGGCTTACAACCCGCCCAAGAGTGTGGAAGACGCCGCCTACTGGGGCGTCGACGTCCGCAACCAGCGGGCCTACGCCACGGCGTCGGCGGCGCCGGCCTTCCAATACTACGGAATCCGGATCATCGACGTCTCCAGCCGCAACCCGCCGAGCCCGAACAATACCTTGATCTCGCGGCTGACGACCTCCGATCGAAACGTCGACGGCGTCGCCGTCCGGGGCAGCTACGCCTACTACACCGACGGTCTGAATTTCGAGGTCGGAAACATTTCCGACGAGACGCAGCCCTACATTCTCCGCACGTTCGCCCTTCCCGACAGTTACAAGCTCAACGGCGTCCACCTGCGGGGCGACTATGCCTACGTCTACGGCTCCGGAGGCACGCCGGGGCTGGTGATCTACAGCCTCTCCGATCCGTCGAACCCGGTTGAGGTGAGTCGCTTCACCCAGGCCGGGGCGATGGACATGTACCTCCTGGGCGATTACGCGTTGATGGCCGGGTCCGGGGCCGGCCTCACCACCGTCGACATCTCGAACCCCGCCAACCCGCGGGCCATCACCGCGACGCACGTGGACGGCTACACGGACGCGGTCACCGCCTGGGAAGACTCGGTCACCGGCAACGGGCAGTACGCCTACGTGGGGACGCAGGAGCTGTACTACTATCCGCCCGGGCCGCCTCACTACGGGAACAACTACTACAAGGGCAAGTTGTACTCCCTGCAAGTGCTCAACCAGGACCCCGACAATGCCGGCCCGAACGAATGGAGCAACTGTTCCCTGGGCGAGGCGTCGTGGAACACGCAGTACGAGGGCGACGCGCTGCCGTCCGCCGCCTCCCCGGCGTGGCAGGTGCTCGATGGATCGGAATCCTGGGCCGGCGTCGCCGGCGGCGCGCTCAGGATCAACGACACCGGTACCGGTGCAAACGATCGAGTCCGGTGGTGGCGCAACTGGGACGCGACCTACTCGCGGGGCACCACTGTCCTGGTCCGGGCCCGTTGTTCCTCCTACGACCTGGCCGGAGGACCGATCGGGTCCCTGGTGAACCTGGTCGTCGAGGATGGCAAACGGCTCGAGGAGTTCGCCATCCTCTCCGACCGCATCCGCGTGAACCGGGCGAACCTCGAATACGCGCTGGACGGCACGGCCTGGCATACCTACCGGATCACCACCCGCCAAGGGCTGTTCGCGGTCTATCGCGATGAGATCGCCTCGCCGGTGCTGACCGGTCCGATGACCGCTTCGACCCCCCGGGCCCGGGTCATGTTCGGCAGCGGGTCGGGCCCCTGCCGGCAGGACATCTCGTTCGACTACGTTCATTGCTTCTCCGACGGCGTGTACCTCCCGCCGTCGCCGTCGCCGACACAAACGCCCACCATCAGCCTGAACGTCGCGGACACGGCCGGTAAAGGCTCGTTGAGCGGGATCAATCCGGCCTCCGCCCGCGCGTACTGGTCCGTCGACGGCGGAGCCACCTGGGACTCCAGCGGCGGATCCCTATGGGACGTGCAGTACGAGGCGGACTCGCTCCCGAGCGCGGCCCTGCCCGCATGGACCGTGCCCGAGGGCAGCGAAAGCTGGGCCAGCGTCAACGCGGGCCTCCTGCGGATCAACGACACCAGCACCGAATGGAATTCCAAGGTCAAGTGGGCGCGATCGTGGGCCATGTCGCCTTCGGTCGGGGCGACGGTCGTGGCCCGAGCCCGCTGCGCGGCCATCGGCGGCGACACGACGCTGCTGGGCAACCTGTTCGTCGAAGACGGCGCCCGCAGCGAACGATTCAAGATCGTGGCCGACCGGGTGGTCGCGGCCGAATCCAACCTGACGTTCCTGCTGGACGGCACCCAGTGGCACGTGTACCGCATTGCCACCCGGAACTCGCAGTTCAAACTTTACGTCGATGAAAGCCCCGTCCCCGCGATCACCGGCAGTCTCCCGGTGGCCACGAGTCAGAACCGGCTCGTGTTCGGCAGCGGAGCCAGCTACGGCACGCAGGACATTTACTTCGACTATGTCCGGTACACGACCTCCGGCGAACTTCCGCCGGGCGCGGGTGATCCCGGCGGAGTGGTGCCCGTGGTCTGCACCGGCCAGTACGGCGCCGACCGCGGTGTCATCACCGCGACCGCCATCCCGTTCAACCAGGACTCCGACACGCTCAACAAGGTCCGCTTCCTGCTGCGGGACGTGGCCGGCAACGCCGGCCTCAGCCCGATCTACAACGTCCGCATCGGTTTCAGGCAGCCCGGCGACTTCGACGGCGACCGGGACGTGGACCAGGATGACTTCGGCCACCTGCAATCCTGCTTCTCGGGGACGAATTCCTTGCGGCCGCCGGGCTGCGAGGACGCGGACATGGACGGGGACTTCGACGTGGACGGGCAGGACCTCGACTACTTCTCTTCGTGTTTCAACGGCCCGAACCGTCCACCGGGATGCTGAACCATGAGCGATCTTTCTGGACTGCATGGCTGGGGCGGGAGTGGCTCCCCGGCTTGTCCGTGACTGACGGGAGGGCGTAGAGGTGAAGTCCGGCGCCATGAGGGCAGATACTCGCAGGACGGTGGCCATAACCGGCCTCCGCCCGCGCCTCGCCTTGGTCGTGGCGTCGGACATCCTGTGCCTGATGGTTCCGGCATCCCGGGCCTGGGCTTTGGATGTGTTGGTCAACCAGGCCGGTTACGAGTCGAACGGTCCCAAGACGGTACGGGCCCAGCGGAGCACCGACTTCGCCGGCGACGGGACGTTCTCCGTCAGGAAGGCCTCCGACAACACTGCGGTCTACTCCGGCACGCTGAGCCGTAAGGGCGGCCTGTGGGACAAGTACTATTGGGAGGGCGACTTCAGCACGTACAGGATAGGCGGGGCCTATTACATCACCGCCACCGTCGATGCCGACCCGGGGAATTCATACGGCTTCATCCTCAGCCCCGGGGTTTTCCAGAACGTCACCGGAAATCTTGCCTTTCGCTACTACACCGCCCAGAGGTGCGGCTCGGACGTTACCGATCTCTATGACGGCACCCACTGGCACGGTCCGTGCCATCTCGACGACGGCGTGCGCAGCGACCTCTTCACCCACGCCGACGCCGTCGGCGGCTGGCACGACGCCGGCGACTACAACAAGTTCCCGCACGGTTTCGCCGCGGACGGGTGCTTCGCCCTGCTGTGGCTCTACGACGCCAATCGAAGTTACTACGACGGCTTCGATCTCAACCAGAACGGCATCCCGGACATCATCGACGAGGCCCGGTATCAGGCTCGCTGGCTGGCCAAAATGGTCGATCCCGACGGCCACTGCCTCGCGGGGACGCGAATCAACCGCGGCGGGGCCACCTTCGTCCGGCCCGAAGTGGATACCAACAACACGATCTGCAATTGCAGCAGCATGTCGAGCTGCGATGCGTGCGACGACCGCTGGGTCGACCACGGCGATGAAAACACCCCCC
This sequence comes from Planctomycetota bacterium, assembly GCA_016209665.1. Taxonomy (GTDB): domain Bacteria; phylum Planctomycetota; class Phycisphaerae; order UBA1845; family PWPN01; genus JACQVT01. The sequence continues at coordinate 3,908 of JACQVT010000450.1, forward strand.
AGGAGACCGTTTGCTGCGCGGCGTTGATCCGGATGCACCGCGTCCTGGCCTCCAAAGGTCTGCCGACCGAGAACTTCGCCGCCAAGGCCCTGTCGATCTGGAACCACCGGGTCGCCCTGGCCGTCTCGCAGGGGGGCCACAACAATCTGGGCAACTCGGCCTTCCAGATCTGGGCCGGACTGGATCTGTTCGCCGTCTTCGGCCAGCAGGACTGCTACGACCGGGCCGTCCAGTGCGTGGCGTCGATATCCAATACCGTCGTCGCCAACCCCGCTTTCTACGACAGCATCAACTGGGCCGAAGGCCCCGGCTACGAGCTGGGCGTGCTGGCCTGGTTCGCCCGCGCGTATCCCGCCGCGCCGCAGGCCGCCAATGCCGTCACCGCGGTCCAGACCCTCATGAACCACAACATCGGCTATCTGGCCGGCGACCGCGTCGGTCTGGTCCGCCGCGACGACGGCGGGACGCTCCAATACTTCCCCACCAACCCCAACAACAACGGCTTCTTCCTGGGCATCAACCGCCTCTACCTGCTGATGGCCTGGGGGGCCATCGAGGCGCACAAGCTGATCAACAACCCGGCGCACCTCAGGTTCGCCATGGATCAGTACAACTGGGTCCTCGGCTCGAACTATTTCAAGGTCTGTATGGTGCACGGCGCGGGCACCTTCCATCCCCCCTCCTACCATCATCGCTACACCCCGCCGCCCGGGTGGCCCAAGGGCGCTGAGCCCGGCGTCGTCCCCAACGGCATCGTGCGGACGTACAGCACCGGCCTGCCGCAGTTCGATCTGTCCGGCACCTATCCCGCCCGCTATCAGACCAATGAATGCTGGTTGATCAACAACGCCGCCTACGCCATGGCCCTGGCGGGAATGACCGTGTTTCAGGACAACGCCCAGATCGTCTCCGACACCATTCTCACCACCATGAACGCCGGAATGAACTACAGTGTCTCCGTCACGGTGAAGAACACCAGCTTCCTGACCTGGGACAGCGCCGACTACAAGCTGGGGGCGGTGGACGATTCGGATCCGTTTGCGGGGGGGCGGCAGTCGATCGCCGGCGGCACGACGGTCGCCCCGGGCCAGCAGTATACTTTCACCTTCACCATGACCGCCCCCGCGACCACCGGCAGCTACACCACCGACTGGCGGATGGTGCACGAGTACGTCAACTGGTTCGGCGACACGCTGGCCCGGCAGGTGCAGGTTGTCCCGCGACAGTACCCGGGCGATTTCGATCACGACGGCGACGTCGACGCGAGCGATTTCGGCCATATGCAGACCTGCTTCAGCGACATCGGCCTGCCCCGGCCGCCGGGCTGCGAGGATGCGGATTTCGATTCGGACGGCGACGTGGACAAGGACGATTTCAACGTTTTCCAGAGGTGTTTCCGCGGCCCGGGCGGAACGCCCGGCTGCTGACCTATGGTCCCAGAAAACCAAGCCGGAGGGATGATGAGCGCCGAATTGCGTCGTTCAATGTGTGTGACGCTGCGACGGCTTCTCGCTGTCGCCGTCGTGGTCGGTTGGGGAGACGGCGCCGTTGCCTACCTGCGCCTGCACCCGGGCAATCCCCATTATCTGCAAGAGACGGCGACCGGCGAGGCGGTCATGATCACCGGCTACGGTTCGGTCGTGCCGACCGCGGCATCCTACGACTATATCACCGGCTTCCGCGTCGAGCAGCAGGCCTACCGCGTCATGTATCACCGCTGCTGGCACATCCTGCCCTGGGCCGGCCAGGACGGCATCTGGCCCTGGGCCTACAGCGCCACCGGCGGCGGATACTGGGGCGGCGCCGGGGGCAACAAGGTCGACTTCAACGTGTGGAACACCACCTATTGGAACCGCATGAAGGACGCCCTCGGCCAGGCCCAGGGGGCCGGCCACTACGTCGAAATCTGGCTCTTCGACCGCGTGGGCATGTCCCCCGGCACCAACGAACGCTGGGGCAACAACCCCTGGGCCGCCAACAACAACATCAACAACCTCGAGGTCCCCAACGCCCAGCCGCCCAACGACGGCACGCCCGACTTCTATCTCTATGCGACCAAGCCCAACCTCCGCAACCAGCAGGAACGCTACGTCCGCAAGATGATCGACGAGACCATCGCCTACACCAACGTCCTCTACGAGATCGAGAACGAGCACTGGGACTACAACGATCCCGTGTGGGGCGACCACTACGCGCAGTTCGTCAAGAGCTACATCGCGGCTAACTACCCCAACTCGCCCCGCCTCGTCACCTACAACAGCCTCCAGGGCGATCTGGAGAGCTTCTACACGCTCCCATCGGTGGACATCGTCAACAAACATTACGGCGGCGAGCCCGAGACGCCCGGCATCATCAATACCTACATCGAGTCGCGCTGGCACCACAACAAGGCCATCAACATCGACGAGTTTGCCAACGGCGTCACCGATACCAACCTCCTGCGGCGGATGTGCTGGGAGACCATCACCAGCGGCGGCCATTTCCACATCGAGGATGCCGACCTGGCCTCCAACCCCTATGCCGTCGTCGAGAACATCCGTTCCTTCAAGACCCTGGCCAACTGGGACTTCATAAGCGCCGCCCCGAACCGCGGCCTGATTGTCTCCGGCGGCGGCTACTGCCTGGCCAGCCCGGGCCAGGAATACGTGTGCTATTTCCCCAGCGGCGGGACCAAGGTTGTCAGCCTCCAGGCGGGCACGTATCGGTCCGAATGGTGGAACCCCCGCACGGGCGGGTTCTCCGGCGTGACCGGGTTCACGCATGGCGGCGGCAGTCGCAGCTTCAGCACCCCCGACGCGAACGATTGGGTGCTGCACGTGACGACACGCCCGTCGCTGGACACGATCCTGGAGGCCAAGCCGGCGGGCGCGATCGCCATCGACGGCCTGACCGCCGACTGGAACCTCGCCGAGTTCACGACGCCGATCCACGGGGGTAACGTCGGCATCGGCGACACCGCGGTGGTGGGCTTCGGCGGATACCAGAACTGGAGCTGCTACAAAGGCGGCCACTGGACCGGCGGTCAGTTCCCGCCGGCGAGCGCCGCCGACCACGCCGTGAGGGGCTACTGCCGCAACGACTCCTCGTACCTCTACTTCCTGTTCCGCATGGACGACACCGACCTCC
>JACQVT010000439.1 GCA_016209665.1 Planctomycetota bacterium
ATCCTCCTCATCTCCTCGGTGATCGAGGAGCTGATCGGCTTGTGCGACCGCATTCTGGTCATGAACCGCGGCGAACTCACCGGCAGCGTCGAACGCGATGCGTTCGACCGCGAGGCCATCCTGCGCATAGCGTTGGGGAACCATTGAGCGAGTCCGTGGTTGGTTGCAGTCGTGTGGCCAGTGGCCGTATGGCCGAGCCTACGTATGGCCCGGCCGCCCTCGGCTGGATCCGCCGCCTGTCAGAGTGGACAGTCGAGGGCCATTGTGCCACAATGAATTGCCACACCTGCGATCCTGCCCGTATGGCACCACTGCTTGACTCCTGGTGCGGCTCGCGTCAGAATCACAGACAGGATGACGTCGCCTCGGATGTCTGCGAATCGAGTGGGGCTCTATCGTGCCGATCCTGTCTCCGCGAGTTCTGGATGACACACTGGCCGAGATGGTGTCTCGGCTGTGCGAGGTGTTCGCACCGATCACGATTTACCTGTTCGGCTCGTACGCCGGCGGCACGCCCGGGCCGCACAGCGATATCGATCTCCTCGTGATCGTTGAGAACAGCGACTTGGATCCCTACGAGCGCGATGCCAGAGCTTATCTCGCGTTGTGTGGACTGGGCGTCGCCAAGGATGTTCAGGTTTATACGCGGTCGGAGTTTGAGGAACAGGCGAGTCTGCCCAGCTCGTTCGCCCGAACGGTCAGGACCCGAGGCCGAATCCTCTATGAGCGTTGAACGGCAAGCTGCCTGCGCCTGGCTGGCCAAGGCGGACCACGACCGTCGGACGGCCATCGCGGCGCTTGAGCAGACCCCGCCCATCACCGACACCGCCGCTTTCCACGTCCAGCAGGCGATCGAGAAGTTGTTCAAGGCCTTTCTGGTATCCGTGGGTGAGGTATTCGAGCGGGTGCACGATCTCGAGGTGCTCTGCAATGCGTGCGCCCAACATGATCCGGTGTTCCTGGCACTGAGAACCCGCGTGGCGCCGCTGACGGCGTACGCGGTCCGGTTTCGCTATCCGGGGCCGGTCGACCCTCCACTCGACAAGGTGCAGGAAGCGATCGACGTATTGGAAGAAGTCCGCCAGCTTGTCAACGACCGACTGGCCGATGACTCTGGTTCTCGGCCGCACCCATCGCGTTGAGGGAGTCCGCCACCCAACCTCGGAGCCCGGAGTGCCACGATTGATCGACAGAGAACGTCTATCCGATGAGGAATGCGATGCCGAGTTCGCTTGCCTGTTCCCACAGGGCATGGGCGGCGCGGACTTGATGCTGGAACTGGCGCCGACTGGCTGGGACGCTTCGCCTCTCCGGCTCTGTTTTCATCCCACGCCCGAGCAACGCTTCGATGAGGCCTTGAGGATGCATCGCCGGCTCGCCGAACTTTCGGAGAGCTGGGGGCACCAGCCTCCTGACCAGACGCCGCCGCCGACCATCGAGAAGATCACTCGTGATTACGTGGATCCGCCTTTGGAACCCGAGCGTGAACTAGCGGAACTCGCCGGGCGATGCGTGTGGGACGTCTTCTCGGACAATCACGAGGTCGTCACGCCTGATGGACGCCTTCTGGACCTTGGGTCGTTTCGCGCGTCCGGCGGGTTCATTGCCGACTGGCTGAACCGCGAACAGGGCGGGAGCAAGTACAGCTACATGGACTTCTACATGGGTACCATCTGGATCGGAGGCCGCGCCGACCTGACGCCGGTTTACGAGGCGATCTTCAGACGCCTCAAGGCTCGCGGACACGAGTGGGTTTACCACTTTCCCCGGCTTGCGCTCGTGGACATGCGGCCGTTGTTGGAGAGCCTCAAGCCTGACAAGCCAGACTGGGAGGATTACGATCCGTCGAAGGCCCTCGAACAGCAGCGGGAATCGGAAGAACACGAGCAGCAGGTTGCCGAGATGCGGGCGAGCCTGGATGAGAGCTATCGAGAGGCGGTCGACAAGGCGCGGGCGAGTCCGCCTCCCGAGACGGTCGCTGCTTACCGAAACGTCTACGATGTTTTTCCCTGCGGCTGGCCGCCGGAGCTGCCGAATTTGTGAGTCACAACAATCAGAGATAGCGCCGGCCGAGGCCCGTCCGTCCCGAAGAGTGGGTTGACTACCCTGGTGCAGAGCGTTCGCGGGAAAACCTGGCTGGTCATCTTGCACAACGCTCCGCTGCTGCTGTTTGTGGCGGTGTTCGGGGTGTTCGGGTGTTTGTCGCCCAGGTTTCTGACCGCGTCCAACCTGCTGAACGTGTTGATCCAGTCGTCGTCGCTCGCCGTGGTGGCGGTGGGGATGACGTTCGTGCTGCTGGCGGCGGGGATCGACCTGTCAGTGGGGTCGATCATGTTCGTGGCGGCGGCGGTCGCGGGCAAGCTGGTGCTGGCGGGGTTCAACCTGCCGCTGGCGTTGCTGACTATCGTGCTCGTGGGGTTGGCGGGCGGAGTGGTGAACGCGTTCTTCGTGACGCGGCTGGGGATGATCGCGTTCGTGGTCACGCTGGCCATGCAGTACGTGGGCCGCGGTCTGGGACTTTTGATCACCGAGACGCGGGCGATGAACCTGCCGGAGAACCTGCTGCGGGTCGGATCGGCCCGGGTGGCGGGCGTGCCGTTCCCGGTGCTGATGTTCGCCGGCGTGGTGGTGGCGGCGCACGTGGTGCTGACGCGGACGGCGTTCGGCCGATGCGTGTACGCGGTCGGCTACGACGCCCAGGCGGCGGTCAAGGCGGGCATCAACGTCCGCCGCGTGCTGGCCGCGGTCTACATCATCTGCGGGCTGTGCGCGGGGCTGGGGGGCGTGATCTCGGTCGCTCAGTTGGGCGCGGTGTCGCCGACGTTCGGCAACCAGCGGGAGTTCGCGGCCATCGCGGCGGCGGTGCTGGGCGGAACCAGCCTGTTCGGCGGGCGCGGCGGCGTGTTGCCGGGTACGGTGCTGGGGGCGGTCCTGGTGCAGATCGTCGAAAACGGGCTGGTGATCGTCAACGCGGACCCCTATATCTACCCGCTCATCACCAGCGCGATCATCTTCCTGGCCGTCCTGCTGGACAGCGTCCGGCACGCCCAACTCGCAAAGCTCAAGCGGCGCCGAATCCGGGTGGAGCGATGATACCCACACAGGTGCTTCTCGACGGCAGCGACCGACCGGCATCAGCGCCCATCCGGCTGCGGGCCGGCCCGTTGACGATGCTGTTCGACGTCGGCTCGGGCAGCTTGCGCGATATCCGTCTGGGAGACGTCGAGGTCATTCGCGGAATCTATGCGGCGGTGCGAGATCGCAACTGGGGGACGCTCACTCCCGTCGTAACCAACCTGAGGATCGAGGCCGGCGGACAGGGGTTCCACATTGCGTTCGACGTCGACTGCCGTCGGGATCAGATTGACTTCGCCTGGCGGGGAACGATTGTCGGCGGCGCGGACGGGACGGTGCGGTTCGAGATGCACGGCGAGGCCCGCTCCAGCTTCCTGCGCAACCGCATCGGCTTTTGCGTGTTGCATCCGGGCGAGTCGTGCGCCGGTCGGCCGTGCACGATCGAGCATGTGGACGGCACGATCGTACCGGGGAGCTTTCCGGAACTCATCTCGCCCCATCAGCCGTTCACACAGATGCGGGCCCTCCGCCATGAAATAGCCGCCGGCTTGACGGTCGAGGCGCGCATGGAGGGCGACGTCTTCGAGATGGAGGACCAGCGGAACTGGACCGACGCCTCGTTCAAGACGTATTGCACACCCCTCGCGCTGGCGTACCCGGTTGAGATCCCGGCCGGCACGCGGGTGGATCAAGCGGTCACGCTTCGGCTCATTGACATGTTGCCGCCGCGGATTTCGGACGCCACGTATGGCCCGACGGAAGTCAGGGTATCGTACGCTGATGAGCCTGCGCGAGCCATGCCGCGCATCGGGCTGGCAGTTGCTTACCACGGGCAGGACTTGGATGCGCAGGAGGTGCGCCGACTGCGGAAGCTGGGTCTGGACCATCTGCGCGTGGATCTGGATCTATCGTCGGCGGTGTGGCAGGACCGCCTCCGCACCGCGGCTGAGCAGGCCCGCGCGATCGGCAACTCGATCGAGGCGGCCGCGCTCCTCGGCGACGCGGCGGAGGAGGAACTGGCGGCGCTGGCCGGTGAACTCGAACGAAGCGCCTTGCCCGTCGCTACCTGGCTGATCCTGCACCGGGGATACCGGTCCGTCCCGGCGGAACATATCGAGTCTGCCCGGCGCGTTCTCTCTCCTCGCTCACGCGGGGCTCGGCTCGCAGCCGGGACCAACGCCAACTTCGCCGAGCTGAACCGCAACCGCCCCGCGGCATCGGGAGTCGACATGGTGTGTTACTCGATCAACCCGCAGGTGCACGCTTTTGACAACGCATCGCTGATGGAGACGCTGCGGGCCCAGCCCGACACCGTCCGCAGTGCCCGCCAACTGGCCGGCAGGCTGCCGGTCGCGGTGACGCCGGTGACGCTGCGGCCGAGGTTCAACGCCGTCGCGACCGGAGCCGCGATGGAGCTTGCCCCGGGCGAGTTGCCGCCGGAGGTGGATGTGCGGCAGATGTCGCTGTTCGGGGCCGCCTGGACGTTGGGCAGCATGGCCCGGCTGTTCGAGGTCGGGGCCGACAGCGTGACGTTCTACGAGACCACCGGCTGGCGCGGCGTCATGGAGACGGTAGGGGGGGCGTCGTGGCCGCCCGCTGTGCCATCGCTTGCCGGCGCGGTGTTCCCCATGTACCACGTCTTCGCCGACGTGGGGGAGTTCCACGGCGGCCGCGTGCTGCCGTTGCGTGTCAGCCGACCGAATGATGTCGCCGGGCTCGCGTTGACCTCGCGAGGCCGCACGCATGTGCTGCTCGGCAATCTTCGCGACGGCGAGCAGATCGTCGTTTTGTCGACCGGCGTGCCGCGCGTTCGCGTCCGCTGCCTCGACCAGGATACGACAGAGCAGGCCATGCACTCTCCCGAGCAGTTCCGGGCCGACACCGGTGAAAGGCAGGACGCCCCGCACGGATTTGTCAGGCTGCCGCTGCGACCGTATGCTGTGGCCTGCGTCGACATGGCCGGGGAGGCGCCCACGTGAGCGACCTGCGTTTCGCGATGATCGGCACCGGTTTCTGGGCCCGCTATCAGCTTGCGGGCTGGCGGGAACTGCGGGGCGCCTGGTGCGCCGCCCTGTACAACCGCACGCGGTCCAAAGCCGAGGCCCTGGCCCGGGAGTTCGGCGTGCCCGCGGTCTACGATGATGCGGAACAACTGCTCCGCAGCGAGCAGCTCGACTTCGTGGACATCGTTACCGACGTGGGCACGCACCGGCGCTTCGTGGAGATGGCGGCCGCCCACCGTTTGCCGATCGTCTGTCAGAAGCCGATGGCCCCGACGCTCACCGACGCCCAGGCGATGATTGACGCCTGCCGGCAGGCGAACGTGCCGCTGTACATCCACGAGAACTGGCGGTGGCAGGAGCCGATCCGGCAGTTTAAGCGCGTGCTCGACGAGGGGCGCATCGGCCGGGTGTTCCGGGCCCGCATCCAATACTCCAACAGCTTCCCGGTGTTCGACAACCAGCCGTTCCTCAGGGAGCTGGAGGAGTTCATCCTGACCGACATCGGCACGCACATCCTCGACACGGCCCGGTTCCTGTTCGGCGAGGCCCGGCGGCTGTACTGCCAGGTCAGCCGCGTGCACGCCGACATCCGGGGCGAGGACGTGGCCACGGTGATGATGGAGACGGGCGATCGGGCGACCGTGGTCTGCGAGATGAGCTACGCCAGCCGCGTGGAGCACGACCGGTTCCCCGAAACCTTCATCCTGGCCGAGGGCGATCGGGGATCGGCCGAATTGCGGCCGGACTACTGGATCCGCGTGACGACGGCGGACGGCACGCACTCCCGGCGATGTCCGCCGCCGCGCTACGCCTGGGCGGACCCGAGGTACGACTGCGTCCACGCGTCCATCGTAAGCTGTAACGCGGACATGTTGCGGGCGCTGCAGACCGGCGGTGAGCCCGAGACGCACGCGGAGGATAATCTACGGACGCTCAGACTCGTGTTCGGCTCATACGAGTCGGCCCGCACTCACCAGGCCGTGGCTGTCGACTGACCGCCCGCCGGGTGGGACGGGACCCATCAACAAGGAGAATATCATGCTGACCATCGCGGTCTTCGGTGCGGCAGGCAACATGGGGACGCGGGTATGGAACGCGCTCAAGAACGACCCCGACTACCGCTTGCTGTGCGTCGAGGCGGGCGAACAGGGACAGGCCAAGCTGACGGCCCGCGGCGTGACGGCGACGCCGACGGAGATGGCCGTCGCCGAGGCGGACGTCGCCCTGCTGGCGGTGCCGGACCGGCTGATCGGAGCGGTGGCTCCCGTCGTCGTTCCGAAGCTGCGGAGCGGAGCGATGGTGATCTGCCTGGACCCGGCGGCTCCCTACGGCGGCAAGCTGCCACCCCGCAAGGACATCACCTACTTCGTCACGCACCCGGCCCATCCGCCGGTGTTCAACGACGAGACCGACCCCGAGGCCCGGCGGGACTTCTTCGGCAGCGGCAAGGCCAAGCAGGCGATCGTCTGCGCGCTCATGCAGGGGCCCGAGTCGGACTACGCCAAGGGCGAAGCCATCGCCCGCAGGATGTTCGGACCCGTGCTGCGGTCGCACCGGGTGACGGTCGGGCAGATGATCATCCTCGAGCCGGTGCTGTCGGAGACCGTCTCGTCGACGTGCGTGACTATCATCCGCGAGGCGATGGACGAGGCCGTCCGCCGGGGCGTGCCCGAGGCCGCCGCCCGTGATTTTGTCCTCGGCCACATCACCATCCAACTGGCGATCCTGTTCAACGAGATCGACTGGGAGTTCTCGGCCGGGTGCAAGCAGGCCATCGCCGACGCCAAGAAGCAGATCTTCCAGCCGGACTGGCTCAAGGTGTTCGAGCCCGACCAGATCGCCGCCAGCGTCCGCCGTATCACCGGCTGAAGTTCGGCCGCTCAAGGGTTCACCTGCTCCGGGTGGAGATGACGAGCCGGCCATTGCAGAGCCCGCAGCGCCAGCGACGGGCGGCTACGATCTCATCAGGCGCAACGACGTCGCGGCAACCCGCTCGCTTGCGCTCGGGGCTCTGACATGCGTCGCCCCGGCCGTCACGCACCCGGCCGTTCAGGCCCCGCCGGTCCCCGCCGACCATTCGCCCCGCGCGGCCCCTACACTATCGCGTGGAGGTGACGCGATGTACGAGGAGCTTAAACGGCGGATGGCCGATCTGCTGAGTCGCCCTCGGCCGATGAAGCCGCAGACGGAACGGCAACTGAGCCAGTACCTGACCGAGCACCGGTCGAGCCTGGCCGACTTCCTGCTTTGCGCCGCCCAGGTGCTTGAAGACTACGAGGTGGAGATCCTCTTCGGACCCGTGTTCACGCCCACGGTCGATGAGCGGGCCGAGGTTGCGGACCTGCTGTTCCACTGGCGGCCCACCGCGGAAGAGCTGGCCCGGATCGTGTCGGAACTGGCGGCCGAGGTGCCGCATGCCCGCGTGCTGCTGCCGGACGGAACGGAGGCGAAGCTCACGCTGCACGAGGTGCTGATCGAGCGGTTCGTGCGGCTTCTGCGGCTGGACAACGGACCGGAGCCGCGGACGGCGGCGGTCCTGCGCGACGCCGTGCCGGCGGCCCTGTGGCCGATCGGGGTAGCCCTGCTGTGCGAGCGCGGGATGACGCCGCGGCACCAGCAGTGGTTCGCGGTGTTCATCAACCATGTGGCGGGCCGGCGGACCGTGACCCGCGACCTGCTGGAGACCGTGGCAACGTTCATCGTCAGTCAGCCGAACCTGAACCACGAGGGCGTCGTGGCCGCTGCGCAGGCCCTGATGCGGGCCACCCAGGGCACCACCGCCTACGCCGCCAGTGGCCATGCCTACTGGTCGCCCGACGTGGCCCAGCACCATCACTACCGTGGACAGGGCAAGGTGGATACGGAGCGCCTCCAGCAGCGACAGGCCGAGCTGGAGCAGGTGACGGCGCTGGTGGAAGAGATCGAGGCGTTTGACTACGATGGCCGCGATGAGTGCTGATGAAGGCCGCCGCATGTCGAGCCAACCGGACCGCGCCGGGCGGGATCGGGATCGTGTGATCGTCGACACCGGGTGGGGCGTCAAGCCGGACGACCAGCCCGCGAATGCGGCCGAGGCCCGCGACGACGTCTGCCGCGTGTACCGTTATGACCCGAGCGAGCCCGACGTAGTCCGACGGATGCTTCGGGCCCAGCGGCAAGGCTTCAACACCGCCAACCGGGTGCGAGTCGAGTCCGGGCGGACGTCGATCTTCGACATCAACGGCGATGCGTTCGTGATCGAGGGGTTGACCTTCGGCGACGAGAAGCTCGTGGCCCTGCTGCAATCCTTGGGCGCTGCGTTTAGCCCGCAGGAGTTCCGCCGACTGAGCCCGGACGAGCCGGTCCCCCGCGAATTCGCCCTCAGCCGGGCCTGGGCCTGGGGAGCCGAGCGGCCGAGTTAATCCGTTCCAGAATCGTGCCGATGCGCGGTGCTTCACAAGTCGCGACAGCGCCCTTCGTGGAAGTCCTTGAGGGCCTCGGCGGCCAGCGCATCCAGCTTGCCCGCTGCCGCGTCCTCTTCAAGCTGGCGGTCCCAGGCCGAAGCATCGAACTCGGCGAACCACTCACGAAAGGCCGCGAGTTCCTCCGGCGAAAACTGGCGGACAGCACGTTCGATTTCTTGAACGCTAGCCATCAATTCGAGTGTATCCCTTCGACCTGCCCAATGCAACCAGACCCTGTCGGCAAACCGGCCCAGGTAAGCCGGTCGTAGCGCGCTGCGGAGAGGCTGGAGCCGACCAAGTGTCGACCGCGGCTGGCGCGTCAAAAAGGCCGCCCAGCCGACCCCGCTCCGCTCAATGGCAGAGCGCAAAACAGGG
>JACQVT010000440.1 GCA_016209665.1 Planctomycetota bacterium
GCCCATTGGGCCGAATGAAGATCTTGGACGTGCTGAAGTAGATGATGCAGAAGCCCAGCACGACGATCAGGTCCTTGCCGACGGCGATCACCGCCACCGTGGCCGGCAGCCGGGCCCCCGGCACGTGCGTTCCCTCGTGGGCCAGCAGCACCACCGAAAACAGAATGAGCAGCTTGTCGGCCAGCGGATCGAGGAACTTGCCCGCCACCGTCTCCTGCCGCAGCCGCCGGGCCAGATAGCCGTCGAGTCCGTCCGTGACCGCCATGACGAGGAACACGCACACCGCCACCCGTCGCGCGATGGTCGCCCAGGCCGGTTCCTGCAAGTTCAGCAGCGCCACGACAAACGGCCCGATCAGCAGGATCCGCGCGATGGTCAACCGGTTTGGCCAGGAGATCTTGAGCAGCATCGATCCGTATCACGATCACGAGGGGCGTTTCAACACTGCACTGCCGCCGGCTCACAACTGGTTCGGAATCATACCCGCAGTTGCTTTGCCTTGGCCAGTCTGGAATGATAGTGCCGATGCTCCAGTTCGGGTCGACGCAACTGACGGGCAACCTGCTCCTGTCGCCGATCGCCGGCTACTGCGATCTGGCGTTCCGGCTGACGATCCGTCCGCTGGGTGGCCTGGCGCTCGCCTACACGGACCTGGTCAACCCGCGTGGGCTGCTGCGGCAGACGGTCAAGTCGATGGAACTGATCGAGACCGAGCCCGCCGACCGGCCGCTGGCCGTGCAACTCTACGGCAACGAACCGGACTGGATGGCCGACGCCGCTCGCTGGTGCACGGACCATCTCGACCTCGCCGCCATCGACATCAACATGGGCTGCCCGGTGGACAAGGTCTGCAAGAAGCACGGCGGATCGGCCCTGTTGCGTCAGCCGGCCGAGGCGGCGCGGCTGGCCGAGACGGTCGTCCGGGCGGTGAGCGTGCCGGTCACGGTGAAGATGCGGCTCGGCTGGGACGAGGACTCGCTCGTCGCCTCACAACTGGCGGCGGCACTCGAGGACGTCGGCGTGGCCGCCATCACCGTCCACGGACGAACCGCCACCCAGGCGTTCCGCGGCCGAGTCGACGTCGACGGCATCGCCGGCGTCGTGGCCGCCGTCCGGCACATCCCGGTGATCGGCAACGGCGACGTCAAATCGCCCCGGGACGCCGCGGACATGATCCGCCGCACCGGCTGCGCGGGCGTGATGATCGGCCGGGCCGCCCTGTCCAATCCCTGGATCTTCCGCGACACCCATGCACTCCTGACCACGGGCGCCACCCCGCCCCCGCCGACGCCGGTCGAACGCCTCCGCTTCGTCCGCCGCCACTTCGATCACCTCCTGCGAATCCGCGGCGAGCGGCGGGCGTGCATCACGTTCCGTCAACGGATCACTTGGTACACCCGCCTGATCGAACCGCCGCCTGGCTGGCCCTTGACACGCGACGGACGCGAAGCGTCCAAGAGCGACAGAGTCGCGTCGCATGTCAAGGGCTGGCGGGACCGGTTCGTGGGATTATCTTCGGCGGCCGAGTTCAGCACCCTCCTTGACGAGATCGCTGAGTGTCACGCAGCGGCCCCAGCCGATCCCCAGGCCCGGCAGGTGGGCCGTCTCGCCCGCATCGGTTAACATCCCCCCGAACGGGCGTCCCGAGCGATGCCCCAGGTTCCATCGACGAAGGAGAAGCCGAGCACCATGACGGAAGCGCCCCCCGCATCGCCGGTGGATGACGTCTACGCCCGCCGGCCGAGGCTACGCTGGCTGGCCCTGCTGGCCGCCCTGCTCGCCTGGGGGTTCGACGGCGTCGAGCAGGGCGTCTACAGCATCATGACCCGCCAGGCCCTCCGCGACATCATGCCCGCGGCGGCGCCGATGGTCGACGATCTGAATGAGCTGAACGCCCGGATCAAGGACCTTGCGGCACAGGGCCGGCCGACCACCGACGAGGCCGCCGCCGCGCTGCAACTGGGCAAGAAGATCGACACCCTCGTCGGGCCCATGTTCAGTTGGTCGTTGGCGATGTGGTTGTGGGGGGCGGCCGTCGGCGGCGTCCTGTTTGGGCGGCTGGGCGACCGGCATGGCCGGGTCCGGATGCTGCTGCTGGCCGTGGCCACCTACTCGGTCTTCACCGGTCTGTCGGCGTTCTCTACGCATTACACTCACCTGTTGGCGGCCCGTTTCTTCGGGGCCCTCGGCCTGGGAGGAACCTGGCCGTTGTGCGTGGCCCTCGTGGTTGAGACCTGGCCCGAGAGCCGCCGGGCCGTTCTGGCCGGGTCGATCGGCGCCGCCGCCAACGTGGGATACCTGATCGCCGGAACCTATTCACGATGGATGCTGGTCCACGAGTTCACCTGGCGATGGGTGATCGGAATGGGTTTCTTCATCGGTCTGGTCAGCCTGCCCTTCATCATCTTGGTGCCCGAGCCCACCAAATGGAGGCTGTCGCGACACGCCGCCCGGCAGTCCTCGCTGCCCGAACTGTTCTCGCCGCGGTACCGTCGGGCCACCATCGTCGGCAGCCTGTTGTCGACGGTGGGCCTGCTCGGCACGTGGGGCGCGTTCCTGTGGCTGCCCACCTACGTCGACCAGTTGACGGAAGGCACGGCCTACGCCGCTACCGGCAAGGCCACCATCACCATGTGGACGTCCACCGGCCAGATCATCGGCGGCTTCGCGGGCGGCCTGCTCGCGGGCTGGCTGGGCAACCGCCGATCGTACGTGCTGCTGTGCGTCACGGCTTGGGTGAGTGTGCTGGCCGTCTTCCGGTGGAACCATGATTTCGATCTGCAACTCAAGATCATGGCCACCATGGCCGCCTTCTTCGTCACGAGCTTCTTTGGATGGCTGCCCAAGTATCTGCCCGAGCTGTACCCCACGCGCCTCCGCGCTTCGGGGCAGGGCTTCTCGTTTAATATCGGCCGCATCCTTGCCGGCGTCGGCGTGCTTGGCACCGGCGCGCTGGTGGCGGCGTTCCACGGCAATTACGCCCGGGGTGTGACGGTCACCGCCGGCATCTACCTGGTGGGCCTGCTCGTGATCTGGCTGGCTCCCAACACCGGCGGCAGGATGCTCGACGACACGGCGGAGCCCGCAGCCGAGCCCGCCGTGCAGGTCCCGGCCCGCACCGGCGGGGTGAGCCGTGGCTGACTCAACCGACATACGTGTCACCGGTACCGCGCTGTACTTCATCCCCGTGCAGACGCGGGTGCCGCTCAAGTTCGGCCCCGAGACCTTGACCTCCGTCACCTGCGCTCGCGTCCGCGTCACCGTCGCCGACCGCCGCGGCCGGACCGCCGACGGCTGGGGCGAGACACCCCTCAGCGTGCAATGGGTCTGGCCAAGCACGCTCGCCTACGAGGTCCGCCACCAGGCCCTTCGCCAATTCTGCCTTCGCCTCGCCGAAGCCTGGGCCGGCTTGGATACTTGGGGCCATCCCATCGAGATCGGGCACGACTTCCAGCAGGTGGTTCTGCGACCTTTGTGGGACGAGCTTCGAGCCTGTCAAATGGACCGGCAGGATGCCGGTCCCGCACCGGCCGAGCCTATGCCGTGGCTGGCTGCCCTGATCTGCTGTTCGCCGTTCGACATCGCCCTGCACGACGCCTACGGCCGACTGCACGGGATCGACGTCTACCAGACCTACCGCCCGCCGTTCATGAACCGCGACCTGGCCGCCTACCTGTCACCCGCCGATGATCTCTCCGTCGCCGATCGCCCCGTCCCCGCGTCCCCGCGTCCCCGCGTCAGCTTCTCGGGCCGCTATCCCGCCGACTACCTGGCCGCTTCCAGACAGCAGCGCCTGCTCGCCTGGCACCTCGTCGGCGGCGTGGACCTGCTCGACGCCGCCGAGCGGACCGACGCTGAGCCCGACGACGGCTATCCGGTGGTTCTGGCCGACTGGATTCGCCGCGACGGGCTGACCTGCCTCAAGATCAAGCTTCGCGGCACCGACGCCGCCTGGGACTACGAGCGTCTCGTCCGCGTCGGCCGCATCGCCGTCGAGCATGGCGTCGAGCGGCTCAGCGCCGATTTCAACTGCACCGACCAGCACCCCGTGTACGAGAACGACATCCTCGACC
>JACQVT010000466.1 GCA_016209665.1 Planctomycetota bacterium
AGATGGAGATCGGCAGCGGCAAGGGCGGGTTCCTGCTGAACCGGGCCCGGGCCTTTCCCGAGCGGGGTTTCCTGGGCATCGAGTGGGCCAACAAGTATTTTCGATACGCCGCCGACCGAATGGCCCGCTGGGGCGTCACCAACGTCCGCCTGATGCGTACCGATGCCGGCCACCTGGTCCGCCACAGCCTCCCGCCCGACAGCCTGACGATGGTGCACGCCTACCATCCCGACCCGTGGCCCAAGAAGCGCCACCACAAGCGTCGGCTGATCCAGCCGGCGTTCATCGCCGCCGCCACGAACGTTCTCAAGGTCGGTGGGCGGCTGGCCATCCAGACCGACCACGCCGAATACTTCGACCAGGTGCAGCAGGTGCTCGCCGGCGAGCCGCGGCTGCGGCCGGTGCCGTTCGACGTCCCCGAGGCCGGCGTCGTGGATGGCCAGGTGCAGACCAACTTCGAGATCAAGTACCTCCGCGAGGGTCGCGCCATACACCGGATCGCCGTCGAGCGCGGTTCATGAGCCGGGGGACTTGCGAAACGCCGCCTGCTGAATGAGGATAGCAGCACACAGGGTCGGTTTCGTTGAGAAACATCCAAGGGTTTAAACGGGCTGAGTGGACATGTCACGGCTCATCGATGCGGTGAAACGGCCGCGGTTTCTGGCCTTCTGTCTGGCAATCATGGCGCTGGTGGGGGCGTGCGACTACCTGACCGGGTCGGAATTCTCGTTTGGTCTGTTCTATCTGCTGCCCATCGGCCTGGCGGCCTGGTGGGGAGGACGGCTGAGTGCCGCCGTCGTCGTGGCGGCGGCCACGGCGACCTGGCTCGGGGTCGACCTGGCCAGCTTCCACCCTTACGAGAGCCCCCTCGCGCCCTACTGGAATGCGTTCGTGAGGTTGGGGACGTTTGGTTCGGTCGCCTGGACGCTGGTCATGATTCGCGAACTCCAAATCCGCCAGCAGGACCACGTCAACTACGTGGTGCACGATCTTCGCAACCCGCTCACGGCGATCATGGGCAACCTGGAATTCCTGCGCAGCTTTCGCGATAAGCCGCTGACGGCGGCCCTCTTCGGGCGGGTGGAGGACTGCCTCGTCGCCGCTTCCCGGATGAATACCTTGATTGGCTCCATCCTGGATCTGTCGCGACTGGAACACGGCCGGATGCAGATCCGGCCGCGGGTGGTCCCGCCGTCCGAACTGGCCGAGACGGCCCTTCACGAGGTCTCCCTGTTCGCCAAGTCCCAGCAGGTCTCCTTGAGTTCGCAGCTCGAGGACGGCCTGGGCAGGGCCCACGCCGATCCGGCTCTGACGGCGAGAATTCTGGTGAACCTCCTGACCAACGCGATCAAGGCCTCCCCGCCGGGCTCGACGGTGCTGGTTCGAGCCGCACCGGGCGACGGCGGGAAGATCGTGTTCTCGGTGGTGGACCAGGGCGAGGGCATCCCGAGCCGGTACGTGCGGAACGTGTTCGACAAGTTCGTTCAGGCCCGACTGCGGCAGGCGGGCTACACGTTGGGCAGCGGCCTCGGCCTGGCCTTCTGCCGCCTGGCGGTGACGGAGCAGAAGGGCCGCATCTGGCTCGACAGCGAAGTCGGCCGGGGCACAACGGTCTACTTCACCCTGCCGGCCGCCACGGAATCGCAGGAGCCAGCCACGCTTCCAGGAAGCTCCTTGGGGGCCCGCGACCACAGACCGTGGGTTCAGCGGCGACCTGAGGGTGCCGAAGGGGGGCGTGACATCCGCGGGGGCACATGACGAGGCGGTCATTTGAGAGCCCGGAGCGCCAGCGACGGGTAGGCTCGACCCACTCGCTTGCGCTCGGGGCTCTGAAATGCCCCGGCCGCTTCTGTCACGGACCCGTGACGAAGCGCCGTTGGTTCGCGCTCAAGACGGGCGGCTCGATGGGCGTGGCGCGGGGCGCTCATCATCCTCATCATCATCATCGTCCTGGGTCGCGGCGGGCGGCGATTCGGGCGGCGGGATTGGACCGATGTCATCGGTCACCGCCAGGACCAACGGGAACGTCAGGTCCCTGCCGTCACGCTTGAGGTGGACCTGGACGCGGGTACCCGCCGGCCGAGGCCGGAGGACCCGTTTCAGATCGGCGAAGATTCCCACGGGCTCCTCGTCGATGGCGACGATCCGGTCGCCGACCTGCAATCCGGCCCGCAAGGCGGGTGACGGATCGCGGATCCCGGAAATGATCACGGCGTCGCGGACCATGCGATGGAGGTCGATGCCCAGCAGGCCGCGGCGGATGTTGTGCCCGTCGGCCAGATCGCCGGAGACCCGCTCGATCTGCGACCGCGGCACGGCGAAACCGATACCCGAGTCGTACCACTCGACGCCGGACAACTCGCCGCTGTCCAGGCCCATCGGCACGCACAGGCCGATCACTCGCCCGTGCAGGTCGACGAGCGGGCCGCCGAAGCTGGCGGGCGACAGCTTGGCGTCGGTCTGGACCGCCAGGCCGCTCATTCGGTTCACGCCGCTGACGATGCCGATGGTCAGCGTGCAGCCGCCGGTCTCCATCGCGGCCGTGGCGGCGGGTCCGTGCCCGCGGCCAAGGCTGATGGCGTATTGGCCGGGCCGAATCTCGCCGTCGTCGGCCCATCGCGGCGTCGGCAGGCCGGTGGTATCGATCTTGAGCATCGCGAGGCGGCGGATTTCATCGGTGGCAAGCAGCCGCGACTCGGGCAGGTCCTCCGCCTCCTTGGCCACGAACCGCCGGCCGTCGGCCAGAACCACCGTGATCACCGAAGGCCGGCGGACGAAGTTGAACGAGCTGGTGATGATCAGCCCGTCCGACGACCAGATCAGGCCCGTGGTGGGACCGTCCGGCACGATGAACGGTGCGGCCGTACCCGCTCGCGGGCGCGGACGGTCGGGCGCCGTCGGCTGCGTCCCACCGACGGTCTCGATGGTCACGACGCAAGGAGCAACGCCGCTGGCCGCCTGTCGAAAGACGTCCGCCGGGTCGGCGACGCTCGCCGCCGCAGCCGGGACGGTCGCGCCGATCACAATGGCCACCACGTAGCAGGCGAAAACCTGGCAGCTCCTCCGGATAGATGCATGCTGTGCGTCCGCAGGGTGTTCGAGCGTTGCCAGGGACTTTAGTCCCTGGACAGCGGGCGCCCCTGTGTTCCCTTTCTCCTCCACCTCTTTTCTCCGCCCTCCGGGGCGGAGAAAAAAAGTGGAGGAGAGAGTCTCGGTGAACCCGCCTCCCAGGGTCTCAAGGCCCTGGCAACTACCGTAGGCCCTGCCGGGCGAGGACCGGAACCCACCTTCCGCTCGTCGGCCGTCAGAATTGCCAGCTCTGCACACGGCGGCGGTCATGACGGCGGCTCCTCCAGCTTGAACCGGATGGGCAGCAGGTCGTCGCCACGCCTGACGACCAACGACAACTCATCACCCGCACGCAGGCGGCTGCACAACTCGTCGAACGTGGCCGCTCGGGGGATCGGCAGGCCGTTTGCACCAACGATCAGGTCGCCGGTCCGGACGCCGGCCCGGGCGGCGGGTGAGTCCTTGGCCACGGCATCGACGAACGGCAGCTTTGCCCGGTAGCCGATGCGCGAGAGCCGGATCCCGTGGTAGCCGACATTCCTCCGGTTAACCGAGGTCGGCCGAGTGCTCGCCGCCCCGGCGCTTCGCGCATCGCGCAGGAAGGCCGCCACTTCGGTCATCGGATAGGCGTAGTTCAGCAGCGTGTGGGTCAGGCGCGACTCGACGATCTCGCCCACCAGGCCGACCCATCTGCCCCGCAGATCGAACACCGCGCTGCCGGGCGAACCGGGGTTGCTGGCCATGGCGTCCATGAGCAGCACGTCGCCGTGGTAGGCGCAGGGTTCTGCGCCGCCGGGCCGCCGCGCATCGAGCCGAACACGGCCCGAGACGATGCCGCGGCTGACGGAATTCGTCTCGTCGCCCGTGGCGATCTTGAACGGGTTGCCGACGACGAAGACCGCCTCGCCGGCAGCGGGCGCGAGCGACTCGTCGAGCGGTAACGGCCGGTAGGGTGGTTGACCGGTCGCTTGCGGCTTCGCGGGGCTGCGCCCGGACAAGGACGTCCGCGCCTCGCTGGGATCGGTTTGGCGGGAATCGATGCCGCGAATCTTCAGCAGGGCCAGTTGCCGGTATTCGTCGCGGTAGGCGACGCGCGCGCTGTGCACTGCGCCATCCAATGCGATCACCCGCAGATCCGACGCATCGAGGAGCAGCGACAGAGCCGTCACCACTTCGCCGTCGGACGAGACGACGACGCCGCTGGCGTAGCCGCGCTCCTCGCCCAGTCGGCCGCCGTGAATCTTGACCACGCCGGGCAGGATCGCGTGGAGGGTCGGTTCCAGGGCCCCCGCTTCGACCGGCCCACGATCCGCCACGGTAGACGGCTCATCCGGACCGGGAAACGACGCCGGCTGCGTCGCCGACGCACGAATCCACGCGGGGTCGGCTCTCTTGACCGGGAAATCGCCCTCGACCGTCAGGGGGTCGAGGTCGATCTGGCGGCGGATTTCGCGGTCGCCGCGGCGGTACGTAACGCTGACCGGCCAACCCGCGGGGTAGACGCCGACCAGGTTCCCGAATGCGTTCGCGCTGGTGATCGGCCGGCCGTCAAACTCGACCAGCCGGTCGCCGAGCTGGATGCCCGCGGCGGCCGCGGCGGACGGCCGCAGGATCCGGTCGAACACCACGCCGTCGGGCGAGTCGGTCACGGTGGCTCCCAGCGAGCCGTGCTCCACCAGCCACCCCTCCTTGAGGGCCGGGATGAACCGCTTGACCTGGTTGATCGACACCGCGTAGGCAACGCCGACGTTGACTCGGCGCTTGAGCAGGTCGCGGTTCTTGAACGACGCCCGGCCGTTGATTCCGATGACCCGGCCCCCCATGTCGAACAACGGTCCGCCCGAGTTGCCCGGGTTAATCGAGGCGTCGGTCTGGATGCAGTCGGTGTAGACGAGCGAGCGGGCGTCCGAGCCGAACTGGTAGCGGTGCAGCCCACTGACGATGCCGAACGTCGCCGTCGCCCGGTAGTCCTCGGCGAGCATGAACGGGTTGCCCATCGCCACCACCGGATCGCCCACGCGAACGACATCGGAATCGCCGAGCGCGGCGGCGTCGAACCGATCGCGCCCCGTGAGGCGGAACATCGCCTGGTCGCCGGTGGGGTCGATGCCGAGCACTTCCAGCGGGTAGGTTTTGCCGTCCGACAGGCCGCCCAGCCCCCGGCGGGTCTTGAGCATCGGGGCCACCACGTGGAAGTTGGTGATACCGTAGCCGTCGGACGAGACGATCACGCCCGAGCCGCCGGTGGCGCGGTCCGGCGTCAGGATGCACACCACTGACCGGCCGACCCGGTCGATCAGATCGACGCGAGCCTGCTCGGCCTGCCGCACGCGGGCGAACGCGTCAGGGTCGGCGGCGACACTCGCCGCGGCGGCCATCGCCGGCAGCCACGGGCCGAGCAGAACGCCAAGGTAACGGCACAAAACCACGGAAATTCACCTGATCAGGCGGGCCGCGCCCCAGTCGGCGCGATCGCCGACGTCCACGCCGTCGCCGTCATCCACGACCAGTTGCAGCGTCTGGGCACCGTTCAGCCCCACCAGGATCGGCCGAGCGGCGTCGCGGCCCGTGACCGGCCCGCTGTTGAACACCTCGCGCCCGTCCGCCAGCACGCGGAAAACGACGTTGCCGCGCGGGCCGACGGCATCGTCGATGCCGATCACGGCGGCAAACTGCTTGAACGGCTCGCCAAGGCTGTACGTCAGCACGGCGGATGCGTGCATGCCGATCCCGCGATCGAAAGCCTGGCCGTCGATCCGCAGCGGCTGATTGGCCGCCGAGCGGTCTTTGTGGTACGGCCAGCGGGTCGTGGCCCACGGCGTGAACTCGTACTGCGCCGGATCGAGGTCGCTGAGGAACACGACCCGGTCGTTGCGGAACATGATGTCGGTCACGTCCTCGGGCCGGACGTTCAGCATTGGGCCGGACGTCAACTCGATCCGAATCGACCCGGCGGTCCCGCCCGCGATCGTGCCCGCCCAAACTGAACCATCGGTCAGCGTGCACCGCATCTGCGGCACCGGCGGCGCGCCCCCGCCCGTGGCCAGGACCACGCCGAACGCCCGCGAGCGGTCGATCGGAACGCCCCGGTCCCGCCATCGGAAGCTGCCGCCCCGCTCGTCCAGCGCCTCGAGCACGCCGCGGAGCAAGCTCACCTTGCCGTCTTGCACGATGAACAGCGTGTCGTGGGCGAGGTCTCGGTGGGCCAGCGCCTGGGTGAAGGCCTCGACCGCGGCCGGCACGTCCTGGCCGCTGAACCACACGCCCGCCAGGCTGCTCAGACGCAGCTTCAGGCCCGCCAGTAAGCTCGACTGCAACTCGACACTGTCGCCGTCGCCGCCGGTGATGCGGGCGTCGAACTGGCTGCCGTCCGCCAGATAGATCCTCACTGTATCGGCGGAACGGTCGGAGGCGGGCCGGCTCGCCGGCGCGGGCAGCGTTCTTGGGGGGCGGGCATCCTGCCCGCCTTGCCCGCCTCTTGGGGGGCGGGCATCCTGCCCGCCTTGATCCCCGTGATGCAGGCTCAGCAGGTCGGAGGCCGCCAACGCGGTCAGCTTGCCCTGCTCGATCAGCAGGATTCGTCCCGTGCCATCCAGCCCGCCCCATTGGCCTTCCACCGCTCGCCCCTCGACCGTCACCGCGCGGACGGGCACGGCCACCGCCCGAGGCGCCCCCGCCGACAAGCCGATGAATACCACCAGCAATGCAAGGTTGCGATACATCCGCGTCACGACCGGCGGCCCCCCACGCTATTCCTCCTTGGCCAACTGGCGATAGTACTGCTCGACGAGCTGGCGATACCGGCTGGGGAAACTCTGCCGCAGGGCCTGCAAGACGCGCTCGCGTTCCTCGGGCCGCATCTTGCCCCACTCCTCGCCCGGCCTGGCCCGGGCCGACGGATGCAGGTCGCCGATGCGACCCTGGCCGCCGGGCAGCACCGACCGTTCCGCTCCCCGCCGGGACTCCTGGTTGCCTTGGGGTTGACCGCTATTACGGCACTTGGGGCAGCCCTTGCCACCGCAGTCCTTGCATTTTCCCGCCTGCTGTTGCTGCTGCTGTTCGCGCTGCTCGGCGTCCTCGATCAGCTTGGCCAGCAGTTCCACCGCCCGCTCCTGCCGTGTTTGCACCGGTCGATCCGTGCGGGCGTGCTTGAGGTGCCGGCCGGCGTAGCCCATCAGGTCCGATACATCGCCCAGACCTTCGGGCTGGCGGGCGGCCAGCTCTTGCAGCATCTGCCGCACCGGCAGGCGGTACTGGTCGGGGGCCTCCGGGAACCGCCGCTCGAAGTCCTTCAGCGTCTCCTCGGCCGTCTCGTACTCCAGGCCCGCCAACTGGCAGTAGCCCAGCAGGAACAGCGTTTCGGGCCCCAGCAGCGTGCGGGCGGCGACCTCGTCGCGCTTGGAGGCAATACCCTCCAATACCTTCCGCGCCTCCTCGACGCGATCGTCCTCGACCAGGGCCCGGGCCGCCAGGACCGCGGCGTGCGCGGAAAGGTGGAAATCCGGCGCTGTCAGCAGCGGCTCCAAGAGCTTCACCGCCTCGGCGGACCGGCCGCCGTCGACCGCCTCCGCCGCCAGCCGGTAAGGCTCCGACATGATGGCCACCGCTGCCGTCATGATCGCCTGCGGGTCCTCCTCGGGCCGCCGCTCCTGCCACATCTGCAGGATCGCCGCCCGCGCCGCCGCGCCGACCGCGTCAGACTTTTGGAGGTGCTCGATGAACTGCCCGACGATCGTGAGGTCGGCCTGCCGTCGCTCGGCCGTCGCCACGGAGGCCCGCTGCGTGGTCGCCGGTCCCGCTTCCGCCAGGGCCGGCCTGGTCGACGCTGCGGCCTCGACCGCTGGATCGATCGAGCCCGTCGGCGCCGCGGCGGCCGAACCGCCAACCCCGAGCCTCGCGGCCACGATGCTCACCAATGCCCTGTATTCGAGCGTTCTCGACATCTCAGTGACCCTCGGCCCGTTCGTTGATCTTGCGGGCCATCCCGGCCAGTTGTTCCTGCCGCGTCGCCAGGCGCCGGGCTTGGTCGCCCACGTCGGCCGACGGCCGAGTCGCGGCCGCATCCAGGTCCTGCGTCTGGCGGTTCACCCGCACCTGGCTCGAGCGCAGCAGCTTCAGCTCGGCCGAACCCGGCAACAGCGGCGTCGCGTTGTCGCTCTCGCCGCCGCCACCCCCGCCGCCGGCCATGCTCGGCGGAGGTGGGCCGTCCTTCCGCCGCTGTTCGATGGCCTGGATCAGTTCCTCCAGGGCCTGCACGATCTCCGCCTGGATCTGGCGCGTGATCTCGCCGGTCCGCTTTTCGCCCAGCCGCCGGGCCACGTCGGCCATGTCGTCGCGAACCTGCGTGACCATCTCGGGGAACACCACCGTCGTGCCGTCCTCGGTCAGCACGTTCAGGGCCTTGGCCGCTTCGCCGCTCAGTCGCCGCTCCTTTTCCGCCAGGGCAGCCAAGTTGAGGCTGTCGCTCCGCGTCCAGCGGGCCTTACGCTCGTCCAGCGATGCCGTGGCGGTGTTGATCGCCTTCTGCTCCAGCAGCATTCCCCGAAACCGCTGCTCCAGGCCGGCCAACATCTCCTCCTGCTGCTCCCGCCGCAACTGATCGAGCGAGTCCTGCAACTCCGTCCGGGCCTGCTCGAGTTCCTGAATGGCCTGGTCCTGGTCCTGCGTGGCGTCGGCGGGCTTCTCCTTGTCCAGCTTGTCGCCGGCGTTCCTCATATGCTGCTGGGCCCGGCGCATATTGTTGGTCCCCGGCATCGGCGGCGGCGGCGGCTCGCCCGACCGGGATTGCTCGCTTCCCTGCTCTGAGCCCTGCTGGTCACCTTGCTGGTTGCCACGTTGCTGCCGGCCCTGCTGATCACCGCCTTGCTGCTTGTCGCCGTGCTGGTCGGCGCCTTGTTCTTTGCCTTCCTGTCGTCCCTGCATCGAGTCGGCCAGCTTGCCGGCCTGCTGCTGGAGTTCACGCTGCTGGCGGGCGGCTTCGGCGGGGGCCACCGGCTCGACCGACCCCTGCTGCTCGCGCAGCGACTCCAGCGCCTTCTGCAACGACTCCAGCGCCTTGGCCTGCTCGGGAACGGACGACGCCGGGCGGGCCTCGCCCAACTCCTGCTCGGCCGACTGCATATGATCGGCCGCATCCTGCATCTGCTCGCGGGCCTGGGCGGCGATGTGGGCCAACGGGGCCTCCGCCGGTTGCGTGGCCGCGGCCTCAGGCTGGCCCAACTCGCGCATCAGCGACTCGGCATCCTTGCGAATGGCCGCCTGTGATCGGCCGAGCGCGTCGGATTGCCGCCGGGCGGCCTGGTCCGCCGAGCCGCCGGCCATCGCCTTGGTGTCCTCGATCTGCCGCGATTGCCGATCGATCAGGACCTGCAACCTCACCGCCGCCGCCGCCAGCCGTTCCGACAGCCGCTCCGCCGGGTCGGTTTTGGCCCGCAGCTCGTACTGCTGCTCCAGCAGTCGGCCCACCTGCTGGCGCAGGGCCTCCATCCGGTCAATCTCCTCCTGCCGCTGCCGGCTGTCCTCGCCCGTCTCCGTCAGCAGCTTGAGGATGTCCTCCAGCGCCTTGTGGGCCGCGGCCTGATGATCGGCCGCCTCCACCAGACTCCCCTGCTCGAGCAACTGGATGGCCTGCTCCATGTGGTGGCGGATGAGCAGCTCGCCCGACTCCCGCAGGGCCCTCTCGAGCCGTTTGGCCTGCTGGGGGTCCGGCTGGGCCAGCTTCTCGCTGAGCCGGAACATGCGGTCCTCGAGCTGAGCCAGCCGGTCGCGGACGATCTGCTGCCGGGCGGCCAGGGGATCCTGCACACCGCCGGCCGGGCGGGTCGACGCGGCCCGCGCCGGGTCGGGGACGAGCCGGCTCGCTTCTGCAAAGACGAACCGCCCGCTCATCGCGAACCCGATCGCGATTGCGACCGCCGCTCTCGTTGGTCTCCAGACGCCCATCCTGCGATCCTACGGCCGCGCCGGCCCGGTACTCGGCGCGCTGCTTGTGCTCCTGGCCGGCCCCAGCACCTGCTCCTCGACCTTGGATTCGGTCTCCTGCCCCACCTGCTTTTGCATCTTGAGCACGTCGCGGAGCAGCGTCACCGCTTCCTGATACCCTTCCCATTTTAGCAGGCTGGCAAGGATTCGGTTCATATCGGTTAAAACTTGCTCCTGGGCCGCCCGGGCGTCAGCCAGAGGGGTTCCCTGGGCGTCCGGGGGCAACTGCTCCAGCAATGCCGCCGCCCGCGGCATCGCGGTGCGGTACAATTCATCCATCGGGGCGATGACGCCTTGGCCCAGCCGGGCCTCGACTTCCGGCGTCGCCAACCGATTCAGCCGCAGCTTGGACAGCACCTGTTCGAACTGCAAACGAAGCAGGTTCAGCCGCCCGGCATGGTCCCGCTGCCGACGAGCCAGACGCGGGTAAAACTCCCGGATGTCCTCCGGCGATGTCGCCCGGTCCCTGGCCAGCATATCGGCATACAGTTCCTCCTGCTGGCGCAGCAAACGCTCGAAATCGCGGCGGTGCTCCTGTTCCCGCCGGCTCAATTCGACCAGCAGTTCCTCGTGACTGACCACCCGCAGGGCGATGGCCGGCGACCGGCCCACGTTAGGCCCGGAAACATCGTCGAAATCGGTGCCCTGGCAGTACAGCGTCAGCCGATCGCCCTCGAGGACGTGGTGCTGGGCGGCCAGCCAGTCCACCGTATGGGTGAACGTCTTTGTGCCCACCTCGAACCCGGCGATCGGTTCGACAACCGGCTCGGACGTACTGCCCTCCCGGACGATCTCATGGACCACGCCCGCCGTCGCCAGCCCGTATTGGTCGGTAAACGTCGTCTCGACCGGCAGGACGGCGTCGCCCGTGATCATGTCGCCGACGTCCTTGATCCGCATCTTTACGACCGGCGGTTTGTCGACCACCAGCCGGAGGTTGAACCGCACCGGAACCAGCCGCTCGCTGCGGTTGGTGAGGCCCAGTCGGTCCTCAAGCTGGAACTGATACGTCGATGTCGCCGCCGGCTGCGTGGTGGCGACAAAATGGGTGCCGTCCGACGATTCGGCCGGGCCAAGCTCGATTTCCCGGCCGGCCTCCTCGCGAAGGAGCGTGGCCCGGGTGAGCGGCTTGTTGGCCTCGATGCGGAACTCCACCCGGCTGCCGGTCAGCACGTCGGCCACCGTCTGGCCGGCCCGCAACTCGTAGGCCTCCATCCGCGTGTAGGCGGGCGGCGCGACCCCGATCGCTGCGCCCTTGATCTGCGGCCGATCGACGACCTCGATGCGGAACCAGTCCGTGGCCGCGTCGCCGCCGGCGACCCGGCAGCGCAGCGACTGGGCCAGCCGCTCGAACGTATGCGTGAACCGCACCTCTTGCTGGCTGATCGCCGGCATCTGCTCGCGGCCGCGGATACCGGCGGCGTTCTCGAACTCGATGAACGCCTGCCGCGGCGGCTCGTACCCGCGGTCGACCACGGCGCTGATCGTCAGGTCTTCATCCCGCGGCACGATGATGCGGCCGTCGGTGAGGTTCTCGACCGTCAGGCGGTTCCGCTGGGGCCAGGCCACGTTTTGCAGCAGCACGTTGCGCTGCAGCCACAGGCCCATCGTGTCGCGGGCGGCCACGCTCAGCAGCACGATCACCGCCGCGCAGGCCAGCGTGATGCCCGCCCCCCGCCGGGCTCGATCGTGGGCCAGGATCGCGTCGAACGGCAGGTCGGCCGTCTGCGCCGTCGCCTCCCGAATGACGGCCTCCTTCATCTCGCGCGAACCGGCCGCGCCCGGTCGGCCGGCAAACTCCACCGCGCTGACCAGGACGCTCGACAACTGCGAGAACCGCCGTTCCACCAGGACCGCCAAGTGCTCGACCGACACCGGCACCCGCAATGGCCGCCATATCCGCCACCACGTCAGCGCCGCCAGCGCCGCCAGCAGACTCGTCAACTGGGCCATCCGCATGTCCCGGTCGAGCCGCACGACGTAGTCCACCCCCAGCGTGACCATGATCGCCATCAGCGTCGCCGGACTCACCACGCCGAGTCCATCCAGCAGGACGTACCGGCGCAACCGACGGCCCAAGGCCGTCAGCCGGCCCGCCACCGTCGTCTCGAATTGCCGTCTCGCCGCCTCGGTCACCATCTTCTCCCTGTGAGACCGGCTTCTTGCCGGTCCACCCCAGTCAGGGTTTTCTTCGTGTGGGACCGGCATCTTGCCGGTCCACCCCTGTCAGGGTTTTCTTTGTGTGGGACCGGCATCTTGCCGGTCCACCACCCGGGGCTGCGCCCCATTCCACATCGTTCGCGTCACAGCAGATGCACGCGCTTGCGCACTGCCCACTCGATCGCCAGCAGCGACACCAGCGCCGCCATCGTCCACCACCGGTCCCAGATCGGCGTCGGCTGGCCGGTCAGCACCAGCGTCGTCGCTTTGCCGGGGATCATCGACGGCAACCGGTCCGCCTCGTCGACGTTGAGATACCGGCCGCCGGCGGACCGCGTCGCCAGCAGTTCCAGCGAATCACGGTCCAGGCTGGTGTTGCGGAACTCCAGGTCGGGCCGTCCCACCTGCACCTCGCCCCGGATCGAAACCGGCTTGGCCTCGTTCTCCGCGGGCAGATCGATTCGCAGGGTGTGCGTACCGACCCGCGTGGGCACGAACTGGCCGCGGTACCACCCGGGCCGGTTCGGCTGGGCCTGCATTGTGACCGCCCCTGCCGCCGTACCCTCCACGCTGATCGTCGCCTGCACGTCGGGCCGCGACAACGGCTGGTAGTTCGCATCCAGCAGCCGGGCCTCGACCGCCGTCGGTTCGCCGATGCTCGTCCGATCGTGCTCGATCTGGATGAACCCCCGCCGCTGGCCGCTCAGCAGCTTGCCCTCGACCATGTGGCGCAGCAACTGGATCCAAAACCGATTGAAATACCGGTCGCCGTACCGCCGCCACCTCCACGTCGAATCGAACGCCAGGAACCCCGTGCGGCCCGAGCCCACGAACTGCGTCGCCAGCAACACGTGGTTGCCGTGGGCGTTGTGCATCGCCGGGTTCGAGTGCCGCAGCAGCACCGTGGCCACCGGTTTCTCCCGTCGCACCGGGTAGTGCCAGAACACGCCGCCCAGGCGCGACCAGATTTCCGCGGTCTCCTCCGGCCGATCCGACATCGCGAGGACGGGGCTGCCGGCCGCCGCCGGCGGGATTGCCGCCGGCCGGTCCGACCGCTGAAAATGCCCCAGCTCGTTCAGCACCAGGTCCGCCTCGCCGGGATCGAACACCACCGGCTACTGCTCGAGCAGGGCCTTACTGTCCGGGTCGTGCGCCGTACGCGGGGTGTTCTGCCGGCCGGCCACGTACAGCAGGCCGCACCCGCGCTCGGACACCATCTTGTCCACCTCGGCCGCCCACGACGTGGTGATGTCGCCCGCCTGCGGGTCCATCAGGACGAGGCAGTCATAGACGGCCAGTTCGGCCGGATCGCGCGGAAAATGATCGATGACGGTGTTGCCCTCGCGGACGGCCTCGGCATCCGCCGACTGCAGCCAGCAGCTTACGTCGGCGGTCGCGTCCCGCTCCAGCAGCCGCGACACGTACCGGTACTCCCAACTCGCCCCGCCCGCCACTAACAGCACCCGCATCTTGTTCGCCAGGGCGCGGACCGTCGTCTCCCGGATGTTGTCGTCGGCCACCGTCTCCGTCTCGTGCGGCCGCACGCGGATGGCCAGCCGGTCTTCCATCGCCTCGCCGATCTTGTGGCTGAACGTCAGCGGCGGCACCTGCCCGCCCGCCGCCACCTGCACCGACCGCGTCTGGATCACGCGGGGCGACTCCTCGCCCGGATGCCGTTCGAGCAGCTCGACCGTCAGCGATTCCCCCTCCATGCCCTCGGTCCGCAGGTGGGCCGTCACCTTGAACGGGTCCTGCACGAACACGTTGGGCGGGGCCTCGACCGCGGCGACGGCGACGTTCCGCGGCGGCGACGGATCGCCGATGCCCATCGTGTAAATCGGTATCCGTTTGTCGCGAGCATACTGAGTCACCACGTCGATCGGCTCGCCGCGGTTGAACCGTCCGTCGGACAACACCACGATCGCCGCCACCGGGTTGCCGCGGACGGACTCCACCGCCTGCCGGACCGCCCGGCCCAGATCGGTCGCCGGCATGTCGGGCCGCGCCGCCGCCAACTGCTTGACGATGGCCTCGACCTCGCCGGTGCCGGCATCCTGTTCGGCGTCGCGCGGCTGCGTGGCCGGCGCGCCGCGTTCCTCCGTTGCGGCGTCGAGCTGGCCGACCGGCACCGCCGAGTCGCCGAACCGCACCACCCGCACCGAGTTGCGCTCCGCCAGCTCACGCAGCAGCCGACCCTCCTCGCGGCCCAGCAGGCCGCCCACAACCGACCACCGGTCAATCCTGGCGTCGGTCCCCGACGGGGCGCCATCGACCGCCCGCTGCACGCGGGCCGCCTCGGTCGGATCGGGATACCGGTCCGCCAGCCCCATGCTGGCCGAGGAATCCACCAGCACCAGGGTGTACGCTTCGTTGCGCCTGTGCAGGTACGTGGCCAGCACCGGTTCCAGCCATACGACGGCCAGCAGCAGGATCGTCAGACACCGTGCCCCGGCTAGCAGACGGCGGACACGAACCGACGCCCCCGACCGCTGCTCGCGGCTGTACAGCAACACGATGCTCGCCAGGAGCGTCACCAGCAGCACGATGCCGGCAACGGCCAGCCAGCCGGCCGGCAGCCGAACCAGCTCCAGGCGTCGTTCGACCATGTCGGCCGCCAACATGTTCACCCGGCCCATCATCCGTTCACCCCTGGCCCAGCCGCCGTGGTCCAGCCGCCCTCAGCCCGTCCGTGGCCCAGCCGCCCTCAGCCCGCCCGTGGCCCAGCCGCCCTCAGCCCGCCCGTGGCCCAGCCGCCCTCGGCTGGGAGGTCTGGGGTTGGCGGCGAAACACAGCGGAGGGCCGCTGTGCCACAAAGAACGCCCGGCGCCAGTTCTTGTCCGCGCCGAACCACCACGCCAGTCCCTGCTCGACCATCAGCACCAGCACGAGTACGGCCAGCAGCGCCGGCCACAGTTCCTGGCGGGCCTCGGCCCGCGTGAACTCGGCGAGCGATTCGGCCGGCAGGTAAGTCGTCCGCAGGTCTCCCATCGACGCCAACAAGGATGGACGGTCCGCCCGCCGCAGGTCGGACTCTCGGGTATCGAGGTTCACCGCCACCTGCCGCACCTGTCGTTCGACCCCGAGGCTCTCGACGGGCGGCTCGCCGCTGGTCCGGCGCAGCTCGAACTGATACAGCCCAGGCAGCGAGGTGTCCGGCCACTCGACCACCGTCCGGCCGTCGTGCACCCGCGTGCGGGCGTCCAGACGGATCGACGGGGCGCTGGGAAACGTCGGCAGCTTGAGCACGGCCGTCGGCTCGAACCGCGCCGGGTCCAGGACCAGTTCGATCGGCTCGCCGACCGACGACTCGTGCCCTCCATCCGAAGGCCGGGCCGCGTACTGCATCAGCTCCATCATCAGCACCACGAAGATGGGCTGGTCCGGCAGGTTGTTCCATTCCTTGTCCGCCGTGGTCGTGAACATCAAGACGCGGCCACGGCCGAACGTGCCTTCGATCACCATCGGCGAATGGTCGGAATCAGCCAGCCGCAGCAGCACCCGGGCCGGGCCGCGGTCCGCCGGCTGTGACGAGGTCGTCGGCCATGCGGCTGAGTTGCCGGGCGTCGGAGCCGAGGCCTCGTTCGCGGGTTCGTCCGGTGCGCTCGCCGCGGCCGGGCCGGGCAGTTCGGCCTTGAACCACTGCCAGACGAGCACGTTTCCCAGCAGCGGGGCCGCCGCGCTGGCGAACTTGCCGATCACCGGAACATCCGCCAAGGCGGGCGCCGGCGGATAGCCCGGATGCTGCGCCGGCGCCGTCATCTGATCGCCCAGCATCGCCGGCAAGATGCCGACCCCGTCGCGCCACAGCAGCCGGTTGTACACCCCGGCATCGACCTGGTCGCCCAGGAAAAACACGACCCCGCCACCGCCGCTCGCGTACCGCTCGAGCCGCAGCCGCACCTCGTCGGTTACGCGGTTCACGTTGAGCAGCAGCACCGCGTGATATTCAGACAGATCCACGGTTTCCAGCTCGCTCTCGTGGATGATCGTCGTTTCGTTGCCGCTGAATTCCGGCCCCTCGGGGCGCAGCGCGACGTTGAGCAGAAACACCTCGTCCTGGTACGGGTCGGCCGATGGCTCGCCGTCGACCAGCAGCAACCGCAGCGCCCGCTCGACCGGCACCGCACACGAGCGCGCGTTGTCCGCCGCCAGCATATCCGGCTCGATCTCGGCACTCAGCCGCTGCGAGCCCTCCTGGGCGAACGTGAACTCGATCGGCACGTCGGCGGTCTGGTTCGGGGCCAGCGTGGGCACC